>CAIZIN010000054.1 GCA_903933085.1 uncultured bacterium | reverse complement strand
TGAATTTATTCTTAATTCCTAATTCTTAATTCCTAATTCTATTCCCTATTTTTTATTCTCCGAAATCATCTTCTCGATATTTGGTGGCACCACAGCGTAGTGACCAAATTCCATAGTTGCTGAACCTCGTCCTTCTGTCATAGATCGCAATGTTGTTACATAACCAAACATTTCTGACAAAGGCACAGTTGCGCGAATCGCTTTGTTTAAACCTCGCTCTTCCATACCTTCAATCTGTCCACGTTTTGATGAAAGGTTTCCAGTAATGTCACCCATGAATTTCTCAGGCATCACCACTTCCACTTTCATAATTGGCTCAAGAATAACAGGCTTAGCTTTTCTACATGCTTCTTGCATAGCCATAATAGCTGCAAGTTTGAAAGCTATTTCAGATGAGTCAACTTCATGATAAGAACCATCATAAAGTTCAACTGAAATATCTACCATTTTAAATCCAGCAACAACTCCACGTTCCATTGCTTCCTTAAGTCCTTTTTCAACAGCTGGAATATATTCTTGAGGAACAACACCTCCTTTAATACTGTTTACGAATTCAAAATTACCAGATCGTTTTGTATTTCTTGGAAGATCTTCTTCTTTCACACTATAATCAAGAGGTTTAATTCGAATCTTAACATGACCGTATTGTCCTTTACCTCCAGACTGCTTGATATATTTATGTTCAGCATCTGCATTTCCCATAATAGTTTCCTTGTAGGCCACCTGTGGCTTTCCAACATTTGCTTCAACATTAAATTCTCGTTTCATTCTATCCACCATAATTTCAAGTTGAAGTTCTCCCATACCTTCCATCACAGTCTCACCCGTTTCTTGATCTGACTTGATTCGGAAAGTTGGATCTTCATCTGAAAGTCTTTTCAAAGCATAACCCATTTTTTCTTGATCGGCTTTTGTCTTTGGTTCGATTCGTAGAGAAATCACAGGTTCTGGGAATACAATTTGGTCGAGCACGATTGGATGAGCCTCATCACAGAAAGTATGTGAAGTTTTTGCATCCTTAAGACCTACAGCGGCAGCAATTTCACCTGCGAAAACTTTTTTCACTTCTTCTCGATCATTTGCTTGAAGGCGAACGATTCGAGAAAGTCTTTCTTTACCTCCTGTTGTTGAGTTGTAAATATATGAACCAGCTTCTACAGTACCTGAATAAACTCGGAAGAATGTTAACTGTCCAACATATGGATCTGATTGAAGTTTGAAAGCCAAAGCTGCAAAAGGCTCTTCGTCTGAAGCAGATCGAAATACTTCTTCGCCTGTTTCTGGGTTGATACCTTTTACTGGTGGAATATCTGTAGGAGCTGGAAGATATTCAACAACGGCATCTAACACAAGTTGTACACCCTTGTTTTTCAAAGCTGATCCACAGAAAACTGGAAAGATTTCGTTTCGAATCACAGCGGCTCGAAGAATTCTTTTTAGATCAGCAATTGCAGGCTCTTTTCCATCAAGATATTCATTCATCAAAGTTTCATCATTTGAAACAATTTTTTCAACAAGTTCTGCGTGATATTTCTTTGCATCTTCTAGATAAGCTTCAGGAATTTCTTCTTCACGAATTGTACTACCCATATCTCCTTCAAAGTAGTAAGCCTTCATCTTCATAAGATCGATAATAGCGTCAAATTTATCTTCTTCACCAATTGGAATTTGCATTCGAACTGCGTATTTTGTAAGACGAGTTAGGATTGACTGATATGAACGTTCGAAAGATCCACCTGTTCGGTCGAGCTTATTGATTAGACAAATACGAGGCACGTGATATTTGTCTGCTTGTCTCCATACAGTTTCAGATTGAGGCTCTACACCAGCAACACCATCGAAAACCACAACTCCACCGTCGAGCACTTTTAGAGATCGTTCCACTTCAACTGTGAAGTCAACGTGCCCTGGTGTGTCGATGATATTGAAACGATGTTTCTTTGTTTGATCCTTACCCATGTATGTTGGATTCCAGAAACAAGTAATAGCAGCCGCGGTAATTGTGATACCTCGTTCTTGTTCTTGTTCCATCCAGTCAGTAACAGCTTCACCATCATGTACCTCACCAATTTTGTGTGACATACCTGTATAGTAAAGAATACGTTCTGATGTAGTTGTCTTTCCCGCATCAATGTGTGCAATAATACCGAAGTTGCGAACTCTATCTAGTGGATAATCTCGATTCATATGGTTGATTTTTAAGGAGTGATAGCGACTACGATTTTCCAACTTCTCTCGGACGCTGTGAGTGAGATTACTCATTCACGCGCTCCTCGTTTGTTGGAAGAAAAATCACCACCCCGCCCTTCTTTATGTATTTAAGGGCGGGGTTAGCTTAAAAACTACCGCGTCCTAATTATTAAAAACGAAAGAGTGTGCCCCTAACGTACGAGCTACAATACAGCAAAATAGCCTAAAAATCAAGAGGCGGAATTATGAATTAAGAATTAGGAATTAAGAATGGAAAGGGACTCAAACCCTTCATCTGTCATT
Organism: uncultured bacterium; assembly: GCA_903933085.1. GTDB lineage: Bacteria > Patescibacteriota > Minisyncoccia > Phycocordibacterales > CAIZIN01 > CAIZIN01. The sequence goes on along the minus strand of CAIZIN010000054.1, from coordinate 1,405 downwards.
CCCGACCTGATCGGGAATCCAGGCTCACAAAACAAAAAAACTGCAATAAATGTAGTTTTTTATAAAATAGATATCACTCTTATCTACAAGGCTTTAAATACGCAGTGAAGAATTTCGGGTCGACAGCATGTCCCTTTTTAGACGCTTCATACATTTCAAAACGTACAGGATACAACTCACCACTATCCATTGTTTTACTTTCACTTGTCCAGTAAGGTAATTCGTAACCAAAACCTTCAGTATTTTCGACCGCGGCTTTTTTTAATTCCTGTTCGGTTGGCAACCTCCATTCTTTTTCACCCTCTTTTAGGGCTTGGTTTAATTTGGAAATTTCTTCCAACGCATGTTTTATGCTATATCCCAACCAAACACCTCCACCCGAACTTTTTCTAAATCCAATTTCTGGACCCCATTCAATTTTTATATCTTCTTTTGCTTCCTGCTTTGGAAGCTCCCCCATGTTTTCACTCATAATTTTTAGATTAATTTATAACTTACGTAAGTATAGCAACTCAATAAACTTAATCAACCAAAAAAACTAGGCTTTTCTCAAATTTTTTCTTTCACCCCCTTCCAAAAATCCTCATTTGAATAGCTTTCCATACCTCCAAACTTTTCTCTCAAAAATATATCCACTCTAGCCTTTTCGTACACCTTATCAAATGATTCATAATTTTTTATATACCCGAGGCTATACAAGTGATTATCAGCATAGCCAGTAAGAACTCTGGCTTTATTCCAAGGTACACTTCCCACTTTTACTTTATTAGCCGATTCAGCTAAAACATTTGTACAGTTAGAAGTAATAGTATTATAAAATCTTGGATTTGATTCTAAATCTTGAGCCGTTTTTGCCATATCAACAAAAACTCCTCGGGCAAGCTCTCTATCAACAACTAAAGGATAAACTCTTAAGTCTTCTCCGGAATAAAACACTCGTGCTCCAAGTAAATCAGAAACACTACCGTATGCATACCAAATCTCATATTTATTAAGCAATCCATTTACCACTGTATATACTTCACCCTCTTCTCTTCTTGACTCTACCGATACACCAACAGTTTTCCCATCATCAAATTCAAATACCAAAAACGAATGTGCCACACCTTCATACCAAGAAAATGGATTGAAAACTAAATACATTTTCTGAATTCTATCTAATTCAAACGTATCACTATAATATTTTTTAGAAATCACTTCACCTTTTTCATAACGCCAATCCCTTAGATTGTCTATAGCGATAGTAGAAGTAGCAATCGTAAAATGTGGAAGAATTTTAGAATTCTCTTCCCATACTCTATTGTTTGAAGGCTGAAGCGATATAGTCTTAATTATAAATATAATCAAAACCAGAATAAGTATATACGAAGTAAATTTTAAAATCTTCAAAATTTTTGATTTCATT
>CAIZIN010000053.1 GCA_903933085.1 uncultured bacterium | reverse complement strand
CCATATGGGTTATATGATAGCATAGCTCCCACATATGGCCAAAGCTTGTGCAATCACAAAAAAAACATCACGAATGGCAGGGGGCTACTCAAACGCCACTCGTGCTACTCAATACAACCCTACTGGAAAAGTACGAAAGTACGCCAACCTTCAGAAGAAGCGAATTTACGTACCTGAGTTAAAAAAGACAATAGTAATGACTATTTCAACTCGAGCCCTAAAGACAATCCAGAAAAACGGAGCATTTGCTACATTAAAGAAGGCAGGGTTATTGAAATAATAAGAAATAGAAAATAGGTAATAAAAAAAATATCAAGGTCAGACCTTGATATTTTTTATTTACAAACCACTTTCACGCCTCCACTCTCACACTTAATCATCCCCTCCTCGCTAGTTCTCAAAGTTTTAATTTCGAGATGTGAAAGCAAATCAATTACCTCCTTGTGCGGATGGCCGTACATATTTTTTAAGCTAACTGAAATAATTGCAAATTGCGGAGAGACAGCTTTCAAAAAAGCTTCGCTCGATGAAGTTTTTGAACCGTGATGTCCAACTTTCAAAACATCACTTTCCAAACTGGCTCCATATTTTTTAACTAAATTCTGCTCAACGTTTATCGGAGCGTCACCCGTGAACATAAACGTACTTGATCCATAAGTTAATCTGCCGACAATCGAGCCCATATTTGTATCATTTACCTTTTCCACATTCATATATGGAGAAAGAACATCGAGCACAATATTTTTATCTTGATCTAAAATAATTCTCATTCCAGCTTTTGCCTGCACCCTTTGAGCCTTCTCATTTTTTATTTCATTATCTAAAGTTTTATATACCACTGAATCGCTTTTGGCTCCATTATCAACATACGCTGAAACTTTATAATTATCGAAAACAAAAGGGAGTCCACCAATATGGTCTGCATCCGGATGTGTCGCAATCACTATATCAATATTTTTCGAAGCAAAAGGTAAAACATTACCCAAGGAGCTCAAAACTTTTCTATCAAGACCGCCATCAATTAAAATATTATTCCCGTTCGGTGCTTCAATATAAATAGAATCCCCCTGCCCCACATCTAGAAAATTTACTTTAAGTTTTCCATGACCACCAAGATAAACAAAACTCCAAATTAAAACATTTAGGGTAAGAAAAAATAAAAAAGTTACAAGAATTACTTTCCGTTTCACCCATATAGTATATCGAAAAAATGGTACAATAAACACAGTGGTGTTAAGCACGAAATTCGAATATCGAAATTCGAAACAATATCAAATGTTCTAAATTCTAAATTCAAAACAGAATTTCTTGCATTTGTTTAATATTTAAATATTTTAATTTTGAATTTGTTTCGGATTTCGTGCTTCGTGCTTCGAATTTAGAAAATATTACTAATTTATAAATCTTTAATTACAAAATTATGCAATACACGGAACAATTATTTACAATCCCGGATATTGAGGGAATTTCGAAAAAAACAATTGAGGAGCATTTAAAGCTTTATACTGGATATGTTAAACATGTAAATATCATTTCAGAAACCATCAAAGAAATGAGTAAGTATACTGGACCCGACTCTCCTATGCCAGCCGGTACAACCTATGCAATTAACGAAATGCGAAGACGTTTTGCGTTTGAATGGAATGGTATGCGAAACCACGAATACTATTTCGAACAATTGGAAGGTGGTTCAAATATGGGAAATGCAGAAAGTGCCCTAGCAATACAAATGAAAAAAGATTTTGGTAGCGCCGAAATATGGTTCGAGGAATTTAAAGGAATCTGTCTAACAAGAGGAATTGGCTGGGCTATACTTTATTATGACAAGAAAGCTGACAAATTAATCAATGCTTGGGTAGACGAACAACACCTAGGCCAATTAAACGGCCTCGACTTTATCTACGGCCTCGACATGTGGGAGCATTCATATTATATCGACTACACCCCCGCCGACAAAAAGAAATACATCGAAGCTTATCTAACAGCCACAAATCAGGACATTGTGGAGAAAAGGTTTGATAAGGCAGTGAGTAGTAAGTAGTCCGTAGTACGTAGAAAATACAAACAAAAAAACACCAAAAGGGGGGGACCTTGGTATTTTTTTGTTACTTATATTATCCATAGACAAAAAACTTTATTATCATTAATAAAAACAACTACAAGTTCCGCGATAGCAGAACTTGTAGTTGTTTTGTTGTTTCAGATATTTTATTTTTGATTTTTTGAAAGTTTAATAGTTTTTATATATTTTTCAATTTTTATTTCCTTTAAATAATCTAGGAACTCCTTTGGTAAAGGAGACGGTCCAACCCAAACACTTCTTTGCACCATTTTGTAATTAAACTCCTTCAAATGCATTCTAAGCCATTCCCTTTTAACCTTTTGAGATTCTGGTATATCGAAAGTCAACAATAAATTTCTTTTACTTTGACTAGAAAATGGAGAATGGAATGATTTCAAATAATCTGCTTTTTTTAATTTGCTCTTTCCTTGATTTGTTATCCGCCACCCACCTTCATCTTTTTTTATGTAACCCTCCCTACTTAACCGATACAAAGTATCTCTTTCAGATTTCCCACTGGCTAAAAAAGCCGTTGGTATACCAAAACCATTCACCCTAACTCCTTTGTAGTTAAACTCAGCTTCATACACTTCTTTCAAAATATTTAAAACTAAAGACATATAAATATTATATTACTGAATAAAATTTAAACAATTACAAACTCCGAGGTAGCAGAACTTGTAGTTGTTTAAATTCCCAAAACTGCGAATGGGATAGAACCGAAAAGATGTGCGGAGGTTGTTATATACCAAAGAAAAATATGCCCGATGAATCCAGGGATGCATGCTAAATAAAAGGATATGTATCCTAGTGTCCCAGTTACGAATCCGAGAAACATTGTGAAAGGGATTATTGGTAATACAAAAATGTTTGATATGAGGGAAATTATTGAAACTTTTCCCATGCTCCAGAGAAAATATGGGGCAACTAAAAGTTGAGTGGCGATAGTTGTTGCGAAGATTTCGCGAAGTTTTGCATTTTTTATAAACATTGTTTTTAATTCTATTTTTTTCGAAAATAAAATCATTCCCAAGGTGGCAAGAAAAGATAAGTGGAAAGATGGATCATATACAATAGTTAATGGATTTATGAAAATCATCAAAAATCCAACAATAAACAAAACCCTTATTGCATCATTTTCTCTTCCTAAAATCTTCCCAAGCATTGCGATCAAAGCCATGACAGTCGCACGAACAGTGGAAGCTCCTCCGCCGGAGAGAAGAGCGAATATAATGATAGCAAATGCACCAAAACCCAACGAAACAAACTTTGAAAACCAAAACAGAAACACCCAAGTAACAGCAACGCCTACAATTGTAATGTTATAACCTGAGAGCACTAGAATATGTGTGAGTCCCGACTTTTGAAAATCTTCTTTTGTAGTTTTTGGAATAGAATCCTGAGCACCAAGAAGAATTCCCGACATCAAGGCTGTATCAGAACTATTTAGAACTGTCTGCATCTTAGAAATAAAAGAATCTTTAACATCAAACAAAAAACTCATGAAGAAATTACCACCTCCTTCACCCACTTTTGTCACCTTCGCTTTTTGCATCACAAAAAATATACCGTCTTTGGCTAAGTACATCGGATAATTAAAAACATAACCAACATCATTTTCAAAAGACTTCGGAGCCTCAAGTGCCCCACCGATTTGGAGTCTATCTCCATACTCGAATATATCATAACCTTCGTAGGTAACGAGTATTTTCTCTGGTCGCATAAGTTTACTATTCCCCATTTCAAAGACCTCTACAGTCATTCTAGAGCCTTTATCTGTTATCTTTGGTGGCACTGTCACTATTCCAGAAAGGTTTACATATCTTTGTTCTAGATTTTTAAATTGCGAAGTTTGCAACTGACTAAAATCCGCACGAATAAAACCTAAAATAAAAAATAATAGAAGAAAAATTGTTAGTTTATAAACCTTTTCTTTAGTAAAAATGTAAAAAGCTAAAAATGCACAAATCAAACAAAAAATGGAAAGTAAAGTCACTAAAGAGTCCGAGACAAGAAGCCTAGAAAAGACACCAAAAATAAAACTAATAATTGAAAAATAAATCAACTTACTATTAATTTTAAACCAAATTCAAAAACTATACAAAAAATGTTTATGTGGTATCTTATTGAAGGAAAAAGCTCTAGTCTCCAAAAATATGAAACTAAATCCGAGTATACAAAGTTTAGGTTTAGCAATTTCAGCTCTTCTAATCTCAGAAAGGCATACAGGGACAAACACAGTTACAAGTGGACTTTCATCACAAATTAACGGATCTGTAGCAGAAAATGTTCTTGACCTTCCAAAAGAAGCTAAAATTCTTGAGGATCAACATACCACAACCATGATTCTAGAAAAGGGTCCATCCCGTTCCGATAAGTTGATATCACTGAAAAAAGAAAGTTCCGGACGAAAAAGATTCACTTTAATCAACCAAAACACTACATTACTCAAGCATTACAAAAATCCACAACGTTTCCGTCGTGGATAATCAAAACCTCACCAATCGGCGAGGTTTTTCTTTTGATCATTGTCATTCCCGAGAAGATGGAGATCCAGTCTGCAGAATTAAATTTATGGATTCCCGCCTTCGCGAGAATAACAGAATAGTTATTTCCTCCACTCCGTAAACAGCTTCCCTTCCTCCTCCTTACTAAAAACTTTTTTAAACTTTGCTCCACCAACTCCCTTAACTCTAGTTTCGCATTCAGCCCATGTTTTATGAGTCAAAATTTTTCCATCCACCATACTTACATAAGAATACGCTTTACCTGTTCCTGATTTTTTAGTACTTTTCTTTTCAACAAAAGCATCAGCTGACATGGAAAGATCTACGGGGTAATCTCTGTCTACACCTGAATATAAAGGGGTTATTTCTCCATCCGCAAAAGAAGTTGCTATCTCGTCACACCTTTCATTTGCAGGTACACCCGCATGCCCCGGCACAAGAACCCAACTCACTCTTACTTTTTGTAAAACATCATCCATCCTCATCCATAAATCTTTATTTAAAACCTCTCCTCCAGCCTGTGTTTTCCAATTATTTCTTTTCCAACCCTGCACCCATCGAGTTGAACCATTTAAAACATAAGATGAATCAGTATGAACAACATTAACTTTATTTTTTCCTTTCATATACTCCAAAGCTGAAATTACCGCCAACATTTCCATTCGATTGTTCGTGGTCATTTTTTCACCTCCACCCAATTCTGCCACTACCCCATCAAAGGAAATAATAGCCCCCCAACCGCCAGGGCCAGGATTTCCACGTGAGGAACCGTCTGTATAAATTATAGAATTTGTGTGCATGAGGATAGTATAGCAGAATTTTTAATTTTGT
>CAIZIN010000052.1 GCA_903933085.1 uncultured bacterium | reverse complement strand
ACTCACTCACGACATCCGAGTGTAGTTGCGAACAAAAGGTAAATACCCCGTGGCTTGCCACGGCATTGGGTGAGCGAAGCGAACTCCCAATGGGTCCAGGGCTTGCCCTGGGGTTAATACCTTTTATTTTGCATTGCAAATATCTAGTATTTACCTGCTTTACAAAAACCTCAATAGAGTGTATCAATAAGTAGAATGTTCATTAAATAAAATATGTCTTATTAGTTTGAGTTTGTAAGTGGTTCTATAATCTCACTGCGGAAGTACCGTTTTTTTAGATTGTAGACCGACACGACAAACTCACACCGAAAAGCCATGAAAAACGTACGAATTCTTATCATTGATGAAAATCCGGGAGTAGCAGAGAGGATGTCATATATTTTGAATGTCGGACTCAAGAATTATTGTCCTGGCCTAATTACATCCACTTGTACGATGATATTAAATCCAGACCCATCCAAAATCAAAATGCCTAGATTGGATGTGGCTGTGGATATGATTGAACGAGCTGATGTCATATTGTTGAGTGACTACTCATGTAGCCACAATAGCGACGAACTGCTTGCATATTGCAAAGAGAAGAAGGTTGTCACAACAAGCCAAAGAAAGAATGGCTACAATCATTTTCCCGAAAAGAATTCCTTGGCCACAAAAAACCATGATGATACGACCTATCTCGATGCTGTGAATAATCTCTGCACACTAGTCAGAAATATAATTATTCCAAGCCAAAAAACAACCGCATAATCTATGCGGTTTTTTTCTATCTAAGCTCAACAAACACTTTATGTGCTTTGCACCTATATCCTAAACTCTATTGCACCTCCATCTTCTATTTCTTGAAGATTGGTTATTTTTGAACGATTAATTCTTCTCTTTGAACTGATCCTGGAGCACCATTTCTAATTATTACTTTCGCATTTTTGCACAAAGGATATGTCTCAAGAATTGGTTTAATTGAAGAAAATAATTTTTCTGCATCTGGTGCGTACAAATAAACCTTAGTAACACCCGGACCAGATTCATCACCATCATATTCACCAAGATTATTTGGTCGTATTACTTCGTTAATTTTATCTTCTAAGGTAATCAAATCGTATTTTTGATAAACCTCATCAGAGAGATTAACTGCATCCAAATTAATAATGACAGCCTCCTCATTCTTTTTTGGTATCGTTGAGTTTTTCTTTTTAAAAATGTTGAAAATCATGTTTTATATTATACAATATTTTTATCAAATCCTAAACTCCATCGCACTCCCATCTTCTAATTTCGCAAATTTGTGATATCATTCAAGTTGGATCCAGTGCATTTGAACTTTGACCCAACACATGTAGCCGTTAAGTCGGTAATTGAGCTACAAGCTCCATGCGATAAAGTCGTTCTCCTGCAACCCGTCAAGACTTCGGTTTTGACGGGTATCTTCTTGCCTAAATCTTAAACTCTAGAACATCTCCATCTTTAACAATATATTCTTTCCCTTCAGTACGGAGAATCCCCTTTTCTCTAGCTGATGCAAATGAACCGGCTTCAAGTAAATCACTCCAAAAAACAACTTCTGCACGAATAAATTTGTCCTTAAAATCATTATGAATCGCAGTTCCAGCCATAGGAGCTGTCCAATTTTTACCTATTGTCCAAGCCCGGGTTTCTTGTACGCCAGTTGTAAAATATGTAATCAAATCTAAAAGTTCATAACCTTTTCTAATTAAATTGTTTATACCATCCCCTGAATCTTCTGCTGAAGCTTTTGTAGACAAGTCATCTTTGCTCAAGAGAGCATTCCTCATCTCTTCTTTCTCATCACCTTCAAAATCCTGAAGTTCATGTTCAATACCAGCATCAACCACTGTCCACTTTGCATTATTCTCTTCAAAAAATTTCATTAGTTTTTCCCAGCGTTCATCTCGCCCGTGCGGAGTATTAGGGTCTCGTAACTCATCCAGATTTATACTCCCAGCTTTCTTATTTAAAATATACATTATCGGCTTCATCGTAATCAAGCACAAACTTTTTATCAAAAGTTTTTCTTCATCATTTAAATCTACTTGATTTGCTAGCCTTCCAGCATCCAGAGATTCTTTTACTTTCACTAAAGCTTCTTTTTCCTTTATTGCAATCTTGTCTTGTCGCTTAACATCTTTTTCTACAGAGCCAAGGCGCTTTTCCACAACCTGAGTATCAGCCAAAACTAATTCAAGATTAATAACTTCTATATCACTAAGTGGATTTATTTTTCCATCAACATGAATAATATTTGAATCCTCAAAAATTCGCACCATCTCTCCAATTGCATCTGTCTCACGAATATGAGAAAGAAACTTGTTTCCAAGTCCTTCACCCTCTGAAGCTCCTTTCACAAGCCCTGCAATATCAACAAATTCAATTACTGCAGGAACAGTTTTTAAAGTTTTAGAAAAATCAGAAAGTTTATGAAGTCTTTCATCTGGCACAGCCACAACCCCCACAGATGGATCAATCGTACAAAATGGATAATTCTCACAAGCTACACTTTTTTTTGTAAGCGCATTAAAAAGCGTCGATTTCCCAACGTTAGGTAACCCCACAATCCCAATTGATGTTTTTGCCATAATTCCTTAGATACTAGCATATTTAGTCGAATTTTGAAAAAATTCTTATATTCAGACTTAATATCGACACCGATTTAAACCCCGAGTTTTTGTTTTATTTTTTCAATAACCTCTTCAATTTTTATATTTGATTTTACAAAATATTCAAAAGATTCATGCTTATTAACTTGAGCTAATTTCATCGCCTCTGATATCTCTTCTGTTCCACTAATATTTGTAAGAATAATAAAATGAACATTTTTACCCCATTCATCCTCACAGAGTTTTTTTAGCATGTCCAAACCATTCATCTTTGGCATTAAAATATCAATCAAAATCAAGTCAGGATGTTCTCTTAATGCTATTTCTAAACCTTCAGAACCATTTTTAGCTTCAAAGACATCAAACCCTTCACTTACAAGCTTTTGATGCAAAGCACCCCTTAGTGAAGAATCGTCTTCTGTAATTAAAATTATTTTTTTTGTTTCCATAGATAGTAATTAATTAATATCAACGTTTTCATTATACAATTCCTTTATAATCTCAGCAATTATTTCCTCTAATTTATAATTTGATTTAACAAAATATTTTTTAGCACCAAAACTCAAGTAAGTTGAGACTTTGTCATAGCTCGCCGTATTAGAAACCACAAAGATTGGGGTTAATCTACACTTAGCACTCTTCTCCTCTCTACACCAAGCAATGAAGTCTAAACCATTTTCCTTACCCATCAAATAATGATCTAGCCAAATAGCGTCAATTTTACCCAAGTCTAGAACATACAGCTTTGCCTGCTCCACATTACGAGCTGTCACTACATCTATACCGCTTTTTTCTAATTTAATTCTAATAGCTTCCTGGAGCGGTCTTTCGTCTTCTAATACCAAAATTACTTTATCTTTTTTTTCCATAACAGTATTATAGCTTTTTTATTATATTAATCTAATTTTTTCGAACCTTCTTTTTTCTTCATTCCAGCAATAGGCAATGCAATGTAGAATGTTGTCCCCTTACCCTCTTTAGAAACAAACCAAATCTTTCCACCACTTTGATCAATAATTGACTTAACTATATACAATCCAAGTCCAGTACCTTCTGTCTCAGACTCCCTAGCATTATCTGCTCTAAATAACTTGGAGAATATTTTATCTTGCTGATTTGAAGTGATGCCAATTCCAGAATCTGAAACAGATACAACCAAACTATCTTCAAGAAGTTTCTCTTCTCCAACCTTATTTGCTTTTAATATTTTTTGTATCTGTAATGAAATAGTTCCTTTTGAATTAGTATATTTTACAGCGTTTGATAATAAATTCTGAAATGCCATGCGCAATAATTTCTGATCAGCTTTAAAAATTTTATTTTCTATATCGTAATTTTCTTTTACACTTATTTTCTTCTCTGAAATTTGAGACTTAAGCTCATTCAGTACACTCTTAGCCATTTCTATAATATCAACATCCTCTGTTTCAATAATAAACGTACCGAGGTCGAGACGCGATACGTTCAACAGAGAGTTTACCAAAGTAATCATTCGCTGATTACCTATCGAGACCTCGGTAAGGTATTTTCTTTGTTCATCATTTATCTTTCCAGCATCTCCAGCAAGAAGCATTTCTGTATACCAATTTATAGCCGAAAGCGGAGTACGTAATTGATGCGATGCCAAAGAAACGAATTCAGTCTTTGCCTTATCAACTTCTTTTTCTTTGGTAATATCTCTTTCGATAGCAACAAAATACACTACTTTACCCTTACTATCCACCACCGGAGAAATACTTATTAAAGCCATATACAAATCGCCATTTTTTCTCTTATTTTGTATTTCACTAACAAATGACTTTTTTTGAATCTTTATCACATCCCACATATTTTTATAGTAATCCAAAGGCATTGGTGTTTTCCACAAGACACCAGCTTTCTTACCTAAAGCTTCCGCAGGAGTGTATCCAGTAATTCTTTCTACGGTTGCATTACCATATATAACAATACCTTCCACATCTGTTATAACAACTTGATCAGAAGCGTTATCAACCGCTAATTTAAATTTCTCTAAATCATTAGCTAATTGCTCAACGTGCTTTTTTTCCACTTCAACATCCTCTAAAATATTTAATATTGCACTTTTTTGATCCTCTAATTCTTTTGATTTAGAAAAAATATTTTTTGTCTGCTCTTTTACTTTTATATCAATATCGTCATTTACGTGTTTAACAATTGAAACCATTTCATTAAAAGAAATAGCTAATTCTCCAATTTCATCTTTAGAGTCTGTCTCAACCTTATGGTTTAAATCACCGGCTATTATTTTACGAATCCCAAATTGTAAAAGGTCAATTGGGTTTGTTATTCTTTTTGAAATAATTAAACTTATCATAGAAAAAACCAATGAAGCTAAAAGAAATATCACAATCAAAGTAACTATTAATGGCAGACGATAAGATAAAAGTTGATCTTTATCAACCTTGGTAATTAGGCACCAACCTGTTTCTGGAATATATGCATGCGTACCTACAATATTAATATTTCGATAATCCTTAGCTTCCACAAGTTGTTGCCCAAACCTTTCAACCAAACCAGAATATCCATTCTTTTTAACATATTCTACCTCGTCTTTGTTAAAGCAATTATTAACATTCTGAGTCTCTACTTTCTCTTTTAATACAACTTTCTCACCAAGAAATCGAGAAGGTGTAATAAAATATTTGTCTTTATTAATTAAAAAATTTTCTTCTGTGTCCCCCAAACCATTCTCATTTTTTGTAATATCAAATAAGCTATTAGGAAGATATCTCAAAACTGATACGCCTAAAAAAACACCATTATCATCTTTTATTGGTGAGGAAATGGTGTAATTTACTTTATTAATTATTTCTGAAAAGTAGAGATCTTTAAAATATACATCGTTTACCGCCTCCGTAAAAAATAAATCTTTTGATTTATCCAGACCTTCCATCGACTTATCCGACGAGGCAACAATTTTTCCATTTGCATCAATTATCACAGCCTCAAAAATTTGAGGATCAGCCTCTATAGTTCTTGCTAGTCTTTTATCTATTTTCTCTTTTATGACTTTATATTGTTTACTACCTTCAGGTTCTTTAAGGAAGTCTCTATATACAGATGCTGCTGATAGAATAACGGACGTAATTTTCTGATCCTGTATAAAAGTCCTTATATGCTCTGCTCTGGCCCTACTGCTAGAATGAAGATATGAATAAGTATTTGCCTTAATCAAATTTGATGTGAATAAATCAACAGCAATAGCCAGAAGCAAAAGAATTAAAACAAAAACTATTATGAAACTATTATTTATTTTATTTTTTATTTTCATACAAAAAGCTATTTTTTGTTTTTCAATTCAGCGATCTCTTTTTTAAATTTTATCATTTCCAACTCTCTGCCAACCATAATCTTATTCACTCTTTCTTCTTCCAACAAAGCGTGTTTTAATTCTACCTCAGATTTTTCAAGTTTTTCTGTTCTTTCTTTAACTTTTTGTTCCAACTTATCATACAAACCACTAAGCTTATCCGTCATATCATTAAACGATTTAGCTAAATCATTTAATTCATCACTTGTATTAATTTTAATTCTTTCAGAAAAATCCCCACTACTTATTTTTTGAGAAAATGCTTTTAGTTCTTTTAGTGGTTTTATAATTATTGAAACAAATTTATAAATTATAAATGACATTAAGATCAAACCTGTTAAAATTATTAAAACTAAAATCATTGTAACTTTAAAGACTTTTCCTTCAACATCTTCCAAACCTATTTCCATAACTAAATAAAATGGAAATTGATCAAGCTTAGTCACATTCAAAATTTCCTTTTCATTATCAATAGTATCAAATATGGAAAGAGTTTCCGGTTTTGTATAATTATTTATTATTTGTTGGGCTTCATCATATTGAATAGGCACAATCTCTTTTCCCAAAAACTTTTCAGTAGATGCTATTTGTTCTTTCTTAGAAACTGATAAATTACCAAGACTTTTAAATAATCTGTTTGGTTTATTAGAAAATATAATCACTCCATTTTCATCTGTAGCCATCACAGAACCATCTTTACTGACCTCACTATTCATAATAGAATCATCAATACTTTTACTATCAATCTTAACCACCATAACTCCAACAAACCTACCTTCACCACTTAAAACAGGATGTGCAAAATAATAACCAAATTCATTAGATGTTTTACCAATAAAAACATCTACTGATGATTCTTTATTTTTAGCTTTCTTAAAATAATCTCGAAAGCTATAATTTTGACCATTAAACCTATTGTCTGTAGAAATTAAAGTATTTCCTTTTTCATCTAATAGATATATAGCCAAGTACTTCGTATCTTCCTTTGCATAATCTGAAAAAATATTAAGGAGTTCAAATCTTCTTGCTTCGGTTTTGTCTAATAAAAATTCCTTAACTCTCGTTCGAGTAGCCAACATTTTTACAAAAAGTTGATTATTGCTTAAAATTTGATCTATTTCACGAACTTTTTCAAAACCAAGTTGGCCAATAGTATTTGTTTTTTCGTTTACTAAAACATTACTTATATAATAATATGTAACCACTGCTAACGTAGCACCAAAAGCCACGCAAGCAATGATTATTGATAAAACTATTTTTTTCCTTAATGTAAGTTTCATATTTTTTTAAATCAAAAGTTGATTACTTTCTATTATATCAGCATAAACTATTAATACTAATTTTATGGAATTTCCTGCCACGATGAAATCACCAATGGGTTAAAAGTTCCCGTAACGATACTTAATTTACGAACTACTCCACTTAATATCCCCGAGACAATGATCGTTCTTGTTGTGCCACCAGTATTTGAAACTGTATAAGTGCAGGTATTACCATCTATAGTTACACTATCTGTTCCAGTATAGTTATTATTTTCTCGCATAGTTTCAAGTGCAACTTCCGCACAAGCATTTACTAACGATTTTGCTTTATTTGAATTTTTTGTATCTATACTCCCTTTTATAGACCATGTAGTACTGGTAGAAAGAGAAAAAACCATAGATAAGGAAATTGCCCCTAAAACAATGACAATAAACAGAGTTGAGAAACCTTTTATTTT
>CAIZIN010000051.1 GCA_903933085.1 uncultured bacterium | reverse complement strand
CTTGTCCACTTGTGGACAAGGTCGACTCTTTTTCTTATGGTGTTATAATTAATTGATGAAAAGAAATGTTGTTATTGTTATATTCATTGTTGTTTTTATTGGGGGTATTTTTTGGACAAAATCTAAAGTTTCAGCACCTTCTCCTGAAAATATACTTAAATCAAATACCTTTGATTTAAAGAATGCTACTTATGATATCGATGGTGTTAAAATAACACTTAAGGATGGACAAAATGAACAAAAAGTTCCTGGATCCGTAACAACAACCACCACATCGTATTTTGGTAATGAATCAAAAGGTGATGTTAATGGTGATAAAAAAGAGGATAATGCTTTTCTATTAGTTCAAGATGGTGGAGGAACTGGGTTATTTACTTATTTGGTTGTGGCTTTAAAAAATAATGAAGGGTATGATATTCTAAGTACTATATTTTTAGGCGATAGAATTGCTCCACAGAATACTGAAATTAAAAATGGAATAATTGTCGTAAATTATGCAGATCGATTACCAACCGAACCAATGTCTGCACAGCCATCAATTGGTGTTTCGAGAACTTTCAAAGTTGAAAGTGATAAGGTAATTGAAATTAAAGGAGAGTTTGGAAACTAGAGTATTGTTTTAGCCTAACAAATAACCGTATTTATTCTTAATTCTTAATTCATAAATCTTAATTCTACTCATATGAAACTACTACATTGGTTTATCTCTGCAATTGCAATCGTTATCACAGCCTACTTGATTCCTGGAGTCATGGTTACCCCAATAGGAGCTTTAGTACTTGCTGTTGTTCTCGGTCTTATAAATGTTTTTATAAAACCTATAGTATTTTTACTCACACTCCCGTTAAACATATTAACCTTAGGAATATTTTCACTCATTATAAACGCTTTGTTTGTAATGTTAGCGTCGTATGTTGTTCCTGGTTTTGCTGTATCGGGTTTTTGGCCAGCGTTTTGGTTTGCAATCATTTTCTCGTTGATAAATGCCTTGTTTGGGGTAAGTTACAAAGAAGAGAATTAAGAATTAGGATTTAAGATTTAAGAATAAATTTTTGTTATAATTCCTGCATACCCTGAATTGTCATTCCTGCGGAGGCAGGAATCCAGTCCGAAAGAATTTGTTTGGAATTTAATTATTTTTATCATTTGAATTTGTTTCGGATTTCGTGCTTCGAATTTCGGATTTTGAGACTGGATTCCTGCCTCCACAGGAATGACAGAGGATGCATGTGGATAAAAATATTTCTGTTGTGGTGTATACTAAAGATATGAAAAATATCATATCGTTTTCAGGTGTACTAATATTTTCCAGCATTTTTTTTGTACCAACATACTCTGTGGAAGCTTTAACCTCTTCTCAGATTTCCCAAAAAACTTCAGCGAGCTATACAAGAATATTTTATTATCAAGAAGGTAAAAATTCCAGAGCCTCTTTTAAGGCGAATGTAAATTCAATTGATGTATTTGCTCCGCAAACATATTCATTTAATTCCTCAGGAAATCTTGTAGGTAGCGTAAAAGCAGATCTCCTAGAAATTGCAAAAAATAATAATATAAAAGTTATGCCTCTTGTTACTAATGGAAGTTTTGGACAGGCTTCCCTTAAAACAATACTAGATAATCCAAAGAATCAAGATATATACATAGCACTTTTGGTGGGTGAGGCTAAGAAATATAATTATTGGGGCTGGCAACTAGACTTTGAACAAATGGATCTTTCGTACCGGGACAAATTTTCCGCATTTGTTAAAAAATTTGGAGACACGATGAAAAGAGAGGGATTGATTTCAAGTGTTGCTGTAATTGCACAAGTTTCCGAAAATCCCGCAGATTATCCAAAAAATCTTTGGCAAAGAATTATTGGTGTTTATGATTATAAATCCCTTGCGAATAGTACGGACATTATTAGTTTAATGTCTTATGATGATCCTGAATCAAAAGGACCTGTAGCAAGATATTCTTGGATGGAAAGAGTTATAAAACATAGTTTGACTTTAGTACCGGCAGAAAAACTTTCTCTGGGTATTCCTTTGTATTATTGGAAATGGGCTGACGCAACAGGAAAACTCGTTGGAATTGGTGGTTATAGTGGTATTAAGACGATTCTAAATACATATAAGGTTACAAAAGGGTATAGCATTGAAGAACAGGCTCCTTATATAAAATACACAAGTGCAAAGAAAAAATATACAATTTGGTATGAGGACGGTAGGTCAATAGCAAAAAAAATTGATTTAATTTCTTTAAATAAACTACATGGATTTTCAGCTTGGGCTTTAGGTCTCGAAAGCCCAGATGTCCAAAAAATGATCGCAAGCAAGGGGTATAATTTTCAAGATTTTTCATATAATAAGTAATGAGTTGGTAGTTATTTTATATTTGGTCCTAATTTAATATTAGAGAATTCTTTGTTTAAAGCGTTCTATTGGCTTTATTTAGGTTTTATTGTAATATCTTCTTTACTATCAGTTTTGCCATATTTGCAAAATCAAAGGATTGACCAGATAGTAAAAAGAAAGATCTTTCAAATGTTTGCTCCATTAAATGGGATAATTAAATGTTTTGATATTCATCAAAGGAATAATTTCGGGTATATCACACCTGACAAAAGACGAAAAGATGGTAAAGATTATTATTTTCAGATCTCCTCAGCTACAAAGTTTTTTGAATTAACTGTGGGGGAGGTGGAGATGAGATTTGGTTCAACTCTTGATATTAGACCCAAGAGAGGTGACCGCGTCGTCTTTATTGGTGGGGAATATAAAACTGGTCCAGTTGTTGAGATGTGGAATACAGAACTTGAGTGGATAAGGGTGAAAGCCCTAATCGCTCGACGTCCATGGAAGGAGTGTTTTAACTCTCGAATCATCGAACAAAATCCTGATACCAATACTAAGACTATCGTCTGGGAAGGACCCAAAGCATTACTTCTTGAATTGTTGCAAATCGGTAACCCTGATTTTCTCAAAAATTCTAATGATTGGTATCAGAAATTTTGGTGTGAAGAATTACGTGTGGAGGGTTGGAAGAAAATTCCAAATCCTCTAACTCCCGAACTAGAGCTTAAGGAAAAGGGTTTTCATATCACAGAGGCTCAAAGGGAAATTTTAGATAATTCTCGTCTCAAGATAAACACAGAGCGTAGAAATCTTCTTTTTTGAATATATCATAGACTCAAATCTTCAACGGTTTGAGTCTTTTTTAATAAAAATTTCTGAGTGAATTTAAGGTTTATTTTGTCCATATTTAACATATATTACTTAAAGTTGCTAAGGGTATATGTTTTGATACAATAAATGAATGGAAAAATTTGAAAATGACCACAAATCAGAATACTACAATATTATTTCTAAAGAACTAGGTATTTTACTAAACTTATTAAATGAATTTAAGATCGAAGATTCTGATTATGAGGCTCTATCGGCTAAAGCAACAAGTGAAGTAGGTGAATATTTAAGACGTGGTTTAATTAATCCTTTGATAGAAGCTAGAACTGGACTTGGTATGGAATCAGTTTCAGACCAAAGCATGTTTCATGATGGAGAAAAAATCCAAGCTAAGATGAACACTGCACAGAAGGCCTTAGCTGTTGCTAAACCTCTTCAAGAAATGTTCTCGGCCTTTAAAGAAGTGCCATATCTGAATCCTGAGCATTATGAAAGAATTTTGAAAGAATATCCTGGAGTCATAAAGGTAATGACAGATTTTGTCGATAGGTTAGAGGAAGGGAGGAGAAGAAGAACTAAAAAATAATAATCATCACAATCATTGACAAAAAAGCTAAAAAGGTATATAATTATGGGGTAAGTTAATCTCATTGGTTTTGGTGTGTTATCTAGCTATTTTGGCAGAAAGACGCACAATTGTACGCTTTTCGAAACTTCAGAGATTTCATAGTCGCCTTACCTTTAATCTCTAAAGACTAATATTCTCATATATTTAATGAGACAATAAAGACCCTTTCCAAAAGAAAGAGTATTAAAATTTTATGTATTCAAAAACAAATTCTGGAAACAGAAACAGTAATTCTTCAGCTCCAAGTAGTAGAAGTGGTGGATCATCTTCAAATAGATCATCTGCATCAAGTAGTAGACCCTCAGCAGGCAGGGGTGGTGGCTCAAGTTCATATGGAACTCGAGGCCGAAGTTCTGCACCAAGTGCAAGTACTACAGGTAGTTCATATGGCAGTAGAAGTACTGGCGGTAGCTCTTATGGTAGCCGGCCATCTCCTAGTCGAGGTGGAAGCTTTTCAGGTGGATCAAGTTCTGGTTCGCGATTTGGTGGAAGTAGCAGACCCTCTACCGGTAGGGGTGGCTTTGGTGGCCGACCTCGATTCGGTGGTAAAGCAGGAGGTCGAGGTTCAAAAGGTCCTCGTCTAGATATTTCAAGATTTATTAACAAAGCTGTAATTACAGAAGAAGTTGATATTTTTGTACCAGAACATTCATTCAGTGACTTTCTAGTAGAAGAAAACCTAAAGAAAAATATTGAAACTAAAGGATTTAAAAATCCTTCACCAATTCAAGACAAAATTATCCCCCATATTCTCAAAGGAGAAGATGTTGTGGGTATTGCAAACACAGGAACAGGAAAGACAGCAGCCTTTCTCATTCCACTTATCAACAAAGCAATTCTAAACCCAGATGAACAAGTGCTAATTATGGCGCCTACTCGAGAGTTAGCGATTCAAATTGACGAAGAGCTTAAGACTTTTATAAAAGGACTTAAAATTTTCTCAGTGTGTTGCGTGGGTGGTGCGTATATCGGAAAGCAAATTTCTGAGTTACGATATTTCAACAACTTTATTATTGGAACTCCAGGACGTTTGAAGGACCTTATCGAAAGACGAAGTCTAAATCTTTCAAAATGTCGAAACCTTGTTCTTGATGAAGCAGATAGAATGCTTGATATGGGATTCATCAACGACATGAAATATGTGATGGGACTTATGCCAAAAGAAAGACAAACTCTATTCTTTTCAGCAACTCTATCGCCAGAAATTGAAAGAATCATTAATGACTTCTTGAAAAATCCAGTTCGTATCTCAGTGAAAACTCAAGATACAGCAAAAAGTATTGATCAAGATGTTGTTCGAGTTAAGGGCGGACAAAAGCTTGATGTACTTCATGAGCTTTTAATTCAGCCAGAATTCAGTAAGGTGCTTATTTTCGGAAGAACAAAGCATGGTGTTGAAAAGCTAACAAATATGTTAGCAGATAGAGGCTTTAAGGCTGTATCTATTCACGGCGATAAAGCTCATGCCCAAAGACAGCGAGCGTTGAAATTATTTAAAGACAATACAGTTCAGATGATGGTAGCTACCGATGTTGCTGCCCGAGGCCTAGACATTCCAAACGTATCTCATGTGATCAACTATGATCTTCCTGAAACTTATGAGGACTATGTCCACCGTATCGGCCGAACCGGCCGTGCAGACAAGACAGGGAAGGCACTGACGTTCGTGGATTAGGCGTTAGTCTTTAGGCTTTAGGCTCTAGACTTGTCATCCTCGCGAATGCGGAGTTGAATCGTATGGGATACGATTCAAAGACGGAGGCTGACGAGCCGAGTCGGGATCGAACAAATTTCTTGCAAGAAATTATGTGTGATCCAGGTTTGAATTCCGATACTAAATCTGAAATCCGAAACAAATCCAAAATTCAAAATATTAAAAAGAAAAATGCCGAGCGCAAGGCGCTCGGCATTTTTGGTAAATCGCTCTTCATGCTAAAATACTTGAATGCAAATTTTAAGAACAAAATTCAAAAGTGAGATTATTGCTGAGTTTTTACCTGCTGTTAATAAATCAAATAAAGTTGTGATTTTATGTACAGGAATGCCTGGTTATCTAGGTAGGAGAAATGACTTGTTGGAATTTTTAGCAAAAGAAGGGTATTGGGCGATTTTACCAAGATATCGTGGAAGCTGGGAAAGTGATGGAAAGTTTCTGAAAGATTCACCGCATACAGATATTCTAGATATAATTTCTGAACTTGAAAGTGGATTTACTGAGCTATGGGCAGGGCAAGAATTTTCGATTAAAAAACCTGAAGTGTATTTAATGGGTTCAAGTTTTGGTGGCGCAGCTGTACTTCTAGCTTCTGTTCATAAGAGTGTGAAAAAGGCTGTTGCTCTTTCTCCTGTTGTGGATTGGAGAATTGAAAGTAAGACAGAACCTTTCGAACACCTTTCAGAATTCATGATGAAAGCATTTGGAAATGGCTATAGATTTTCACCTAAGGATTTTCTTAAATTAAAGAAAGGTGGTTTCTATAATCCCGTCGAGGCTATAGGGGATTTGTCTGCGAATAAAATAATGATATATCATGCAAAAGATGATGAGGTTGTTGCCTTTGAACCAACTGAAAAATTTGCAAAAAAACTTGGCTGTACTTTTGTACCTCATAAGATCGGCGGACATCTATCAACTTCGCTCATACACACTCCTAGATTTTGGAATAAAATTAAAGTATTTTTGGAATCGAAATAGGAATTTCAATCGAAATACTCCATATGTCCATTAAACTACACAAAAACTTGACATTATAACGATAAAAGGTTACAAGTAGTAAGGACAGTTCGTTATACAGTCCGTGAACAAAGCAAAAAACAATGGTAAATAAAATGTTGGTTGCGACATTTGCAATAGGCACCACAATGAGCGTTTGCGCAAAAAGTGGTGAAGAAAGCAAAAGTTACAACACCTTGTTGACGCAAGGATTCGAAGTGTGTGTTATGGATGTCCGTGCGACTACATATCACAAAACTGAATCCGGTGCAGACAGGGAAACAAGAAGGGGTCTTTCCTCTACGAGTCTCAAGCTCTGTGAGGTAGGACCGAGAACCGTTGGCTCTATTGCCATCGATCCGGAAGTGATACCGTATGGTTCACTTATAATTGTAACCACAAAGAATGGCTCTTCAAATAGTTTTCTTTGTGTGGACACAGGTGGAGACGTGAAGAATAGAAAGGCTTCACGAACCCTCGCTAAAAAAGAAAAACTTGGTAATAAATATGCCAAGCGACCAGTAATCGATATTTACTCAACTAGAGATTATGATGATTGGATGTCTGTTGTCGTCATCAAAGACAAAAGTCTTGAAGGCTTAAGTCTCTCAAAATTGAGGAATCGCTTGAAAGAGCGCATGTCAATCGATTTCTGGCCGAGCAGTAAAGAAATTGTCTCTCGAGCGCTTAAGCAGAGGGATATAAATTTTCTGACTCAGAATTGATATGTATGGATGTGCAACAAACGTTGCCCATCCATTTTTTTTTGGCAGAATTATTCGCGCGAATAAGTGAATAAAATAGTATAAATTATAAAACTGAAAATGGTATTATATATAATAAAAAAGATCACAGTATACTGTGGTCTTTATGCGGTAGTCAAATCGCTTGGCGGAACTATACTTGCTTCAATTACTGGAACCGGTGATCTGTCAAAAACCGTGTCAGGAACTTCAAACGTAACTGTTACAACGGTCCTTTCTTTCTTAAATGATCTGTATGTTATGCCGTATCGTTCTTCATTGAATTCTTCGCTTTCAAGCTTCAGTTGGGCAACGTCTTGTGAGCCTTTGATTGCAATGTTAGATCTGCTATCAATAATGAGATGTGCTTTAACTTTCATAAGGATTAGTTTGTTTCCAATTTCTATAATATAATACAATTTTACAAATGTCAATTTGGTGTACTATCATAACGGTATTTATGATATATAATAAATTTATGAACGCAATAATAACTAAACTCTCAAAACTTAAAAATAAAGGAAAGGCCAAGTTACTTTCTGGATTTTTTAAGACTGGAGTAGGGGAGTATGGAGAAGGTGATATTTTCTGGGGTATTAATGTACCTGAGCAAAGAAAGATTGCAAAAGAATTTGAAAATTCTTCGTTTGCTGATTTACAAGAATTATTGAGTAGTGGTATTCATGAATGCAGGTTAACAGCTCTATTAATTTTGACTTATAAATATGAGAAACTTCAAAAGACTTCGAGTTTGTCATCCTTGCGAATACGAGGATCTAGTCTGAAAAATTCGAATTGGAGTCACGAGTCTTTTTCTACTGAAAAATCTCGCGACCCCGACTCGCACCGGCGTGCTCCGTCTTTGAAATTGGGTCCCACCCCAATTTCAACCCACCTTCGCGGGAATGACACATTGGCTGCAGAAATAGAAAAGAAACAGGTTTTTGATTTTTATATTAAAAATATTAAATATATAAATAATTGGGATTTAGTGGATGTAACATG
>CAIZIN010000050.1 GCA_903933085.1 uncultured bacterium | reverse complement strand
TTGCGTCAACAACAACAATTCCTGTTGGGATAAATAGAGCAACGACGACATTGGATGCTATTGATGCTGATTTGGTGGCGGGGAATATTGTTGAAGGAACAACAATATTTGGGGTGGAAGGTTCTGCACCAGCAGCAGAACCGGCCCTTACGTGGCAGTCGAATCCTGGGCTAAGTCTTTGTTGGAGTAGTGGGGTATATGAAGGTGGAGCTAGTTGTTTAATAGGAAATGGCTGGACCGCTGAAGGTTATGGAGCTAAGGAATACTGTCAATACCTTGAAGATGATGGGATAACAGTCAATGCTACAACGGCACAAAATATTTGGCATTTACCTACGATTGCAGAATTTACTTCAATTATAGATTATACTCGTAGTGACAACGCCACTAATATCGCAGGCTTTGCACAATATGAATATTATTGGGCTAATACTACTAGGTCTTTTAATACGAATTACGCGTGGTTTTGGTCTACTTTTAACGGAGATACTGATTATACTGAGAGATTCCGTCATTATTCCGTACGTTGTGTCCGCTAGTATTTTTTCTTAGTTCGTTATTTTTGTATTAAAAATCACAATTGGGAATTCATAGATATCTTCAAATAAATGCTATAATAGAGGTGTTAGCAGAATAATTTAAATTTATATGGATATACTAAAAAATAAGTATTTTACTTGGTTGGCTGTCGCTGTGGTGGGGATGCTGTTCTTGTTTTTGGGGGCTGCAACAATACATCAACTTCAACAAGCTGATAGTTCTGACATTGCATCAAGAAATACAATTACGGTTTCTGGAACTGGGGAAGCTGTGGCGATTCCAGACATTGCTACATTTTCTTTCACTGTAACAAAAGAAGCTAAAACCTCAGTTGAAGCTCAAAAAATAACTACAGATATCGCTAATAAGATTCTTGATGCTGTGAAAAAAGACGGAGTTGATGAAAAAGATATAAAGACAACAAACTATTCTTTGTATCCTAAGTATGATTATCCTCAAGTTGTTTGTCCTGCGATTTACCCGTCAACATGTCCGGGTGGCAGAGAGGTTTTACGTGGATATGAAATAACACAAACTTTTGAGGTTAAAATAAGAGATATTGAAAAATCAGGCCAGATTGTTGTAGATGCAACAGGGGCTGGAGCAATAAATATTAGTGGCCCAAGTTTTGGGGTTGATAAAGAGGAGGATGTGATTGCAAAAGCAAGAAATGAAGCGATTACAAAAGCTAAAAGTAAGGCAGAATTAATTGCGAAAGGTTTAGGTGTAAAACTTGTAAGAATTGTTGCTTTCAATGAAAATGAATATTCTATTCCTATGATGAGTAAAACAGCTTTTGGTCTTGGAGCTGCTGACTCTGCTGTAGCACCACAATTGCCAGCTGGAGAGAATAAGTATTCAAGAACTGTGCAGGTTACGTATGAGATACGCTAGCTGTTAGGCTCTAGGCATTAGACCCAAGCTATAAATGCAGAAAAATCAAAACAGAGAGACTTTCCCTTCGGGAAAGTCTCTCTTGTATTAAGCTAGAGCCTAGTTCCCAAAATCCTCAAAAATTGGTACGATAGCATGATGAATAACGAAAAAGACTTAGTTAAAAGCCCGACAGCTTTAAAGGAAGAAGAAACCCTTAAATTTTGGAACGATATTGATGCTTTTAAAAATACCATTGAAACACCTCATGAAGGTGGTTTTAAGGGTGAATTTGTCTTTTTTGATGGACCTCCTTTTGCTACAGGAACACCTCATTATGGACATCTTTTGGCCAGTGCTATAAAAGATGCTGTACCTCGATACCAGACGATGAAGGGCTTTAAGGTGCTTCGTAGGTGGGGTTGGGACTGTCACGGTCTACCGATTGAAAACATAGTTGAAAAAGATTTAGGGATTTCTGGAAAAAAACAAATTGAAGAACTTGGATTGGAAAAATTTAATGAGCATGCACGAAGTAAGGTTCTTACTTATGTAGATGAATGGAAAAAAACAATTGAGCGATTTGCTCGTTGGACTGAATTTGATGGTTCATATAAAACAATGGACAACTCATATATTGAGTCTGTTTGGTGGGGCTTGAAAAAACTTCATAACGAAGACAAAATTTATGAAAGTGTAAAAGTTTTAATGTATTGTCCTCGTTGCGAGACTCCACTTTCGAATGCTGAGGTGGCGATGGATAATAGCTATAAAGACATAACTGATATTTCGGTTTATGTTAAATTTAAAGTTATTGAGGAGGAGAATACTTATATCCTTGCTTGGACTACAACACCATGGACTCTTCCAGGAAATGTGGCTCTTGCTGTTGGGTCAGAAATTACCTACGTAAAAGTAAAAAATCTAAAGTTAAAAACTGGAGAAGATAGTGCTATTGTAGATTTTAATGCTACGTATATTGTTGCAAAAGAAAGACTGGAAGATAATCTAAAAAATTATGATTATGAAGTTGTTGGAGAAATTTTAGGGAAAGACTTGGTCGGTCAATCTTATGAACCTATTTTTGATTATTACAAGGATATCGAAATAAAAAACAAGGAAAATGGTTGGAAAATATATGCTGGAGATTTTGTAACAACAACAGACGGAACCGGAGTTGTGCACATTGCTCCTGCTTTTGGGGAAGATGACTTACGTTTAGCGAAAACAAATAATTTGCCAATCATTCATCATGTAGATGGCACAGGAAAATTTAAGACAGAAATTATAGATTTTGCTGGACAACTTGTAAAACCTGCTGATACAAAAGAGGAGCCAAACAAACATCAGAGTGCTGATATTGAGATAATTAAATATTTAGCTCACAACGGAAAACTTTTTGAGAAAGAAAAATTAATTCATTCATATCCACATTGTTATCGATGTGAAACTCCTCTTTATTATTATGCTATTCCAGCATGGTTTATTAACGTTCAAACTTCGAAAGAAAAGTTTTTGAAATTGAATGAAAAAGTAAATTGGATACCTTCACATTTGAAAGAGGGTAGGTTTAAAAATGTAATGGAAAATGCGCCTGATTGGAATATTTCTCGAAATCGTTTCTGGGCTACACCGCTCCCAATTTGGAAAAGTGATGAAACTAAAGAGCTTGAAGTTCTTGGTTCTCTGGATGATATTAAAAAACACACAAAATCTACTAATAAATATTTTGTGATGAGACATGGTCAAGGTACTCAGAATGTAGACAATATAATAAGTTCAAAAGCCGATAATCCACACCATTTAACTGAAGAAGGAAAAGTTTTGGTGATTAAAACGGCAGAAGAATTGAGAGATAAAGGAATCACAAAAATCATTACATCTCCGTACATTCGAACAAGAG
>CAIZIN010000049.1 GCA_903933085.1 uncultured bacterium | reverse complement strand
TTAAATTTATTTATTAATCATTTTCCTGTTATTAAATCATCCTTTCGTTAATTTTTAATTTTGTAATTTTTAATTTTAAAATAATTTCTTATTGAATTAATTTACAAAACAAGAAGTGTAATCACTACTATATTTTGTGTCATCCTCGCGAATGCGGGGATCCAAGTTTGCATTCCTTATTTAAACATTCAAACATTATTTCAAAAATTAAAAATTACAAAATTAAAAATTGTTCTATGTCTTCTGATACTTTGATATATTAAACACTATTCCAACCGCAATAAACTCAAACAAAAGTGCGGTTCCTCCCTGACTAATAAAGGGTAACGGTTCACCGGTGAGCGGAATTATACCAATCATCGCAGCGATGTTCACAAACGCCTGTGTAGTAAGTAGTATAACAATTCCAACCACTGTTAGTCTACTGAAGCCATCTGGGACCCGAGATGCAATTTTTAAGCCACGTACTGCAAAAATTACAAATAAAATAATTATAAAGACACTACCCACAAAGCCAAACTCCTCAGAAAATACGGCAAAAATAGAATCACTGATAGCTTCAGGTAAGAAATTAAACTTCTGGAGACTTTGGCCAAAACCTCTTCCGGAAAAACCTCCCGAACCGATTGCAATCAAAGATTGCTGTATTTGATACCCAGAGCCAAGTGAATTTTCAGATGGATTAATAAATGTCATCACACGAGCTTTCAAATATGGTTTTGTAAAAACAAGTCCAGCAAAAATTAAAATTCCAAACAAACCAATTACTGCGATATGTCGAATTTTACCTCCAGCTGTGAAGAACATTGCTAATAACGGAGCGCATAAAATTCCAAATGTCGCTGTATCGGGTTGCGCTGCAAAAATAATAGCAATAAGAGAAGAGATCCCAATAAAATATCCAAGTCCATATCTCCAGTCTTTTATTTTATCTTTTAAATTAGTAAAAATCGCAGCCATATATATGATAGTGGCAATCTTTAATACTTCCGAAGGTTGAAAAGTTTTACCAAAAATATTAATCCACCTATATGAACCATTACTTTTTACACCAATATGTGGAACAAAAACCAAAAGAGTAAGTAAAATAGAAAAAATGAAAAAATGTAGAGAATATTTTTTAAAATATTGAAGTGGAATTCTAGAAAAAATAAACACTCCAAAAAGTCCTCCAAAGAGACCGAAAACTGTATGATTAAAAATAATTCCGTAAAAATTTGCTCCGGACCGAGAAAGTAAACTAAGAGATGCTGAAATAAAAATAACCATACCACAAAAGGCTAGTAAAAATACCACAAAAGCAAATATTTTATCAACACCTCTTTGTTTCATTGTGATGAATTATAGCATAGATGGCGGAAAGAATTAAGAATTAAGAATTAAGAATTAGGAATTAAGAATGGATTCAGAATCCAAAACATTCTTGATAAAAAAGAAACCCGCCAGCGAACTGAGGGGTTTCCTGTTCGGGCGGGTTGATTAAATCAAACTCTGTATTCGAGGCGATGTTGGACGCGGCTAGATACTCCGCTGATGTAGACAACATTTCCACCACTTGATATTCTAAGAAAATTCTTCACAGCCTCCACAAATGTCGTGCACGGAATGTCGAAAACTTCAAAGAATCTATTATATCCAAAAACCCGGAATGGAGCATCTGGCTTGGACAGCCTCTGAACACACCCGCACTTTTCACCACTCACACAAGCAGCGTCGAGATACCCTTTGTCTGCATGATGTTTCGCCATCCACCAAAGTGGGTTTCCATGAGTCGGTATCCATGTAGAACCACATTTGTGACAAAAAACAATATAACGAGTTTTATCTTCTTTTTTTTCAATTTGTTTCTTGGCCATGTCTGTATTTGGTTGAATTTCAAAGGAACGGTAGCTTAAAATATAGCTTTACCTCCTACCCTATATTATACCATAGTATTGTAATAAATGCAAGTTCTTGGGGAATGTAAAGCTAATGGAACAACTAATTCAATTTCCGTAAGTAAGACAAAGGGTTTTTCTTCTCTTTTCGAGTGTTAAATCGCCACTCTAATTCTCGCACATATTCTGCAGCGTATTTATGACTGAAATGATGATACTGTCTAAACAGTTTTCTCTTAGTCCAAGACCAACATCCTTCGATGTAAGCAGAGTTGTGAAAGCCTTGATCATGAGTTTGCGAGATGTGACGATGAGTACTTCTAAGATTTGTATATATGTGAGAACCATCAGAATACACAGTAATATTCTCAGGAACTTTCTCGCGAATGAATTCTTTGATTGGGACACCAGGTTTACCTTCTATGACCCTCATTGCAAGTTGCCCCACAGAAGGACATGAGATGCCCGCAACACATACTTTTGGTGCTAGTCGATACTTTCTAAACCCATGATACATATTCGATTGTTTTTTGAATGAACCGAAATATGCTTCATCAACCTGCACAGCATCTTGTGGCTTAAATTCTACGCTTTCAACAACATTTAACCTAAACAATCTAAAGTAACGACGTATGGTTACATGAGAAAGTTTTGTTAAGTCCATACTGTGTTCAATTGAATATTCATTAATCCAAGCCCACAAAAGAATCATTAAAGTCGTAAGAGGAATTTTAATATTCCCTAACCAAGTACCAGAGAGAAGAGAAAACTTTTTTCTACATCTCGGACAATGGTATCGAGACTCTTTTGGAACACTTCTGATTTTAAATAATCCACAATGAATACATTTTAATCGACCTTTTGGAGGAAAGAATATCTTTCGAAGTTCTGTTTCGATTTGTCTCTCAGTGAGAGAACATGTTACTCTAATCATGAAATTGGAACAAATTAATTTGATTAATGGCTAGCACCTTAATCTTACTAGATTTGTTCCTTTTTCTTTATATCACCTAAGTTCTTTGCATTTATTCTTAATTCATAATTCTTAATTCATAATTCTATTTAATCAACGCAAATATCACTCCTATAATACATAAAACAATAGACATAACCCAATATCTCATTGTGACCTTATATGAAGGCCAGCCAAGTGCTTCAAAGTGGTGATGTAGTGGAGCCACAAGAAAAACTTTCTTACCACCTCGAAAACGTTTAGAAATCTGCTGGATAATTACAGAAAGTGAAGTGATAACAAGAGGTGCTCCAATAATCAAAAGTGCACTTACTCCATGCCCACCACCAAGAGTATCTGTCATGAAGGCCACAATAGAAAGTACAACTGTAAGCGCCATACTTCCAGTTTCTGACATATAAAATCTTGCCGGCGGGATATTAAACCAAAGAAAAGCTAAGAGTCCTCCAACAATAGTTGCACACAAAGCAGCGATATCGATTTGATTTTGAAAAAATGCAATCATTCCATATCCTGTAAACATAATTGCAAACACTCCGCCAGCAAGTCCGTCTATTCCATCGATAATACCACCAGAATATATAAACAACATCACAGCTACAAAAAAAGGAATAAACAAAACACCTAAGTTGATTGGATTTGAAAATAG
Organism: uncultured bacterium; assembly: GCA_903933085.1. Lineage (GTDB taxonomy): Bacteria > Patescibacteriota > Minisyncoccia > Phycocordibacterales > CAIZIN01 > CAIZIN01. The sequence continues at coordinate 16,710 of CAIZIN010000049.1, read as the reverse complement.
CATTCCAACAGAGGAAACTTCTAATTTAAAATAAAACCACAAAGCACAAAATAAACCAATTAGAGAAACCACAAGAAGTCGTTTTTTAAGAGATAGTCCACCGGCCTTATGACTTCCATTTCCTTTTATCTCATACATATCATCAATAAAGCCAACAAAGGCCCCAAGTAGAAGTGCAAAAAATGGTATCCAGGTTTGTGAACGACTTAGAAATTCTAATTTATCAAATATTTCAAAAGGTAGAAGATGAGAAGCTAACCACAAAAGTGTAATTGTGATAAAGGTACTAGCCCAAATAATCACACCTCCCATTCTTGGAGTACCAACTTCTTTTGTTTTATGAAGTTCGTTGAAAATTGGAGTCTCCCCTCCTTCAAGCGATACTTTCCCAGCTTTCTTTTTCCACATTTCATTTTTAAACAAATAAGATGTCCAAAGAGGAGTAATCATAATACCAACAATAAAAGAAATTGCTGCTGGTAAAAAAACTTTAATAAGATCCAAGATCATGTGTAGAATATTTAATTAATAATATTTAAACTTCCTCTGAATTATCACTCTTACTTATTTTAGAATCTGAACTTGTTATATCTTCATCCCCTTTAAACACATCCTCCTCTGGCTCCCCTTCTCTATTCATCATTTCTTCATCGATTTCTTCCTTAGATAATTCTTCTTCTTTTGGAGCTTCGGGTTCTTGATTTACATTTTTAAACAAATCGATATCTCTCCTAACAGCCTCGTATTCTGGCAATTCTTCAATATTTCTAACACCTAAATGTTCTAATAATTCAAAAGAAGGTTTATATACAAAAGTTCGAGCATCTTTCGGGTCATTAATTTTTTCTATCAAACCACGAACAAGAAGGTTACGCAAAATGAATTGTGAATTAACACCACGAATATAATCTATTTCACTACGTTTTATTGGACCTTGATATAAGACAATCGACAATGTTTCCAGTGAGGCTTTCCCCAAATCTTTACTTAATTCTTCTTTTGTTAGTTCTTCAATTATTGTTGAAAACTCCGGAGCAGTAGCAAGCATTATTTCATCCTCTTTTTCAATTAAAGCAACACCTCTGTTTTGTAGATTTTCCTTTACAGTATTAACAGCAAATTTTATATCCTCTTCAGATACAGAAAATAGATCCGCAAGTTTTTTCAACTTCATCGGCTCCCCCTTCCAAAACAATATTGCTTCTATCTTTTTATCTAGGTCCATAATAATCTTGTAATAATTTTTAATTTCAAATTTTTAAATAATTTTTTAATTTTTGTCATTCCGGCACCCGTATTCACGAGCATAAACTCCGGCCGGAATCCAGTCTCACATCCGCATTTAGAACATTTATAACACTATCTGTAATTTGGTATTCCAATCTCTCCCGTCTCCATCTCAATATCTCCAAAATCTTTATCTTGCTTAACTTGTATTATACCGTTTTTTACAAGTTCAAGCATTGCTAAGAAACTAACTATGATATGAACCTTATGTCCTTTGTGTTCACCGGCAAATTTACTGAATGACATTCTAAGATTTGAACTAATTCGTGTTGTTAACTTACCAATCATTTCTTCCAAACTCATCACCTTTTGTACAATCGCTTGTGGAATAAATTCTTTTTTTGGTAAATTTTTAAGAATACTTTTAATGGACTCAAAAAGTGTTGTCTTATTTGTATCTTTATCTGGCGCAAAAACTCGAACTTCATTTTTTCTATCCAATGGAGCAAACATCATTTTCTTTCCAAATCGCTCTGCAACAATATCACTAGCAATACGAAGACGTTGATATATTTTCAAACGTAATTCCAAGTCACTAACACTGCTTTGCTCTTCTTCAGTTAAGGTTAGGGTCGGAAGCAATGATTTAGACTTAATAAGAAGCAATGTCGAAGCTATGAGAATAAACTGGGCTACTTCAGCCATAGGATAACCTTTTTCATTTTGAATACTTTGTACATGCGAAATATAGTCATCTGCAACTTGAGAAAGTGCTATATCATTTATGAAAAGTTTACGTTTTTCTACCATGCCTAAAAGGACCTCTAGAGGCCCTTCAAATACCGGGGTTTTGACCTTATACTCTTCCTGCATATTATGTTTAGTATTGTAATCTATTTTGGGGTGGAGTACCACCCCCGCGGACTAACGCTGACTTCACGCAGACTTACGCAGACGGAATTCAACAACTTGCAAATAAATACAAAAGTAGTAATTTATGGAAAGCAACCCCGTACAAAAAAATGAAAATTAGATATCAAAGATGGCAATGTGCATGCTGTGATAAAGTAGAGCGTATTCCAGAAAATCCAAAATCAAACTCTATGCCCTATTGGTTCAATATAAAAACAACGACTTATGGATCTTCGAATAATCACCCAAGTTTTGATATTTTTACCTGCTCAACTGAATGCCTTAAAAAAGTAGGTGAAAGTATCCAAAAGTCCATTGCAAATTACAAACATTCAATTCCAAGAAGAAATGACTATCAAGTCACTATATGTGATCAGTGTGGAAAGATTGTCATGATTGACCAACTTCACGCACGTATAGGTGGAAGAAATCCACTCGATGGATGGACTTGGAGAGAGGCTCCAAAAGGACGATTCGACTTCTGTTCCATGCTATGTGAACACGAAAACATTCACAAACCCCAAGAGGCAATCTTTTTTGATTTTGATTTCGAAAATTACGAAATTTATCTACTTTTTGATAAAAATCCTACCATAGACATTATTGAATCCCCTGACTTTAAGGAAGCTTTAATAGTCTTAAAAGAGAAACTGAAAAAGGCCTTCAGATGGCCACCTCTTAAAAGTGAAATTTAACATCTTTCACTTTTTTTATTGCACAAAAAGTACAAAGTGTTACTCTTTAAATAGAAAAACAATAATTATGTTCATAAATACTTTTCCACTCAATTTGAGAAAGAATCGCAAAAAGACTTCCCTCACCTTACAACCAAGTTGGAGCGAACTCTTCGCAGACCTTAAATCCTTAGGCAAAGGAATAGAGAGCAGTATCTCCAAGTCAAAAACTAAAAGTCCACGTGCAACCAAAAAGTGAAAGCCTTCGAGCCTTCACTTTTTTTATTTTTTGGTTCATTAACTTCTAATTTTTTTTGCTAATTTTTCGAGCTAAGTAACATTTTGTGTTGGTTTTCTCCTGTCTCTGCGCTCAATTAAATAATGCGATACTAACACTTTTTTCTTTTCTGTTGGAAGGCCTCTATGTCTTTGAATTAATTCTTGCAATGTAGAATTAATTCCACCTTCAACTGAGTTTGTTGTGTTTGGAATCATGGGATCTTCAGTAAAGTGAAACATGTTTTTGATTGCTCCAATGATTAAAGCTCTGACTCCTCGAAGTTTTCTATGAGTATATCTTTTTCTGTGTGTAAAAATATCAACACTTCTTTCTTGTAAAAATACTTGATGTTTTACATCCCACTCCTCAAAACTTTTTTTCCATAAATCAGCCAATTCTTTTGTCTTGGCTAAACATAAATCACGAACAATTTTTCTCAGCTCAACACCTGCTTCATACCTAGGATTTCTAGTTAACCAAATCAGACCCAACCTGATTATGTGAGCAATACATCTTTGGTGTGGAATGTTAGGAAAAAGCTCTTTTACTGCCTTACAGAGGCCTTTTTGGCCATCTGACACTACCGCATGTACACTGGCAAGCTTACTAATTTCAAGAAGTAACGGATACCATGTTGCATATTCTTCTTTGTGAACAAACGCCCAACCAAGAGGCTGATCGGATATGACATCATAGGCAACAAGGACGATACAATCTTTTGATATTGTTGTTCCGTCAATTGCAATAACGACATCTTTGGTCAGTTTTGGAAAAGGTGAATGCAATTCTCTTTTCCACTGTTCTTTAAACCTTCTGTTAATTGTCATTCTTGATACATGTTTTTTCTTTGCAATAGTTTTGGTTGAATTCATTCCAAGAATCCATGTTTTAAAAAGTGCATTTACATTTCTAGAGGTTGTATCTTTTCTTCTTTTTACAGATGATACTTTACAGTTTTTACATCTCCATCTGTTTTTTCCCGTCTTAGTTTTTCCCCAGCGAATCATTACTAGTTTACAAGAAAAACAGTGTTTTTTTTGAATGATTATGGGTGTTCATTCCATAATTGTGCTCAAAACAGAGAAAAGAGCAAGCTAATGCTTGCTCTTTTCCAAATGTCACCAACACAGAATGTTACTTAACTCAATTTTTCTAATTCAACATCATCAGCCCTTTTATAGTCGTGAGATGAAATATATCCTTCGTACTTTTCAAAGTATTTATCAATATTTGCCTTTATTGGCCTCCATTCACTCATGTTCCTCGTTCCATGCATTGGAAAAAGTTTAGCATGAATATGATCTACACCAAATCCCTCGAACACCATCGCAGTTCTACCAACATCACTTAGTTTTTGATCTAATATTTTTGCCACTTTTTTTGTAACAAGAATTAGCTCTGAAAGCACTTCATCAGGAAGATCAAATGCGTAGCTGGTATAGTGAGCTTTTGGTATAACAACAGTTGCACCTTCTGTGTTTGGAAAAATTGAAAGAAAAGCTACATGTTTTTCATCCTCCCATATTTTATATGATGATGATTCACCTTTTACAATTTTACAAAATATACAGTTTTCCATTTCATTTATTTTGAGAGTAAACTATCAATTCTATTTATATCTCTAGGGAATAAAGTTGCCTCTTTTACATTTTCAATACCTAGAAACTTTTCTGTTAGTCGTTCGAGACCTAAGCCAATTCCTCCATGTGGGGCAAGACCGTATTTGAAAGCCATAAGATAGAATGAAAACTTTTCTGGATCAAGGCCCTTACTTTTCATCTTTTCAATAAGCATTTCATATTCATGAACACGCTGACTACCAGAAACAATTTCAACACCTCGGAAAAGAACATCAAAGCTCTTAGTGAAGCCTGGGTCTTCTGGGTCATCCATTGTATAGAAAGGTCGCTTTGAAGTTGGATAATGAGTAATGATAATAAAGTCACTATTTAGATTTTTATTTGCATACTCACAAAGCCACCTTTCATCCTCTGGTTCTAGGTCAGGCTCATTTGTACAATCTTTTCCAGTTTCTTTTTTAATAAGCTCTTGAGCTTCACGTAGTTTCATTGAAGGGAAAATTTCTGGAGCCATAGTTGCTTCTACCTTAAAATATGCTAACTCATTTTTTGCTTTTTCTTGCAAAGTTAGTGCTATATGTCTTAAAGTTCCAGAAATCATTTTCATAACATCCGTATGGTCATTCACGAAAGCCATTTCAAAGTCGAGCATTGTCAATTCATTTAAATGTCGACTTGTTGCATGTTTTTCAGCTCTGAACTGAGGACCTGTTGTATACACTCTTTCAAATACACCGGTCATCATCTGCTTATACAATTGTGGACTTGTCGAAAGATAAGCAGGATGTCCGTAAAGATATTCTATTTTGAAAATACCAGCACCTCCTTCAGCATCATCTCCTACAATTCTTGGAGCTTGAAATTCAGTGAAACCTTGTCTATCCAAATATTCACGATAAGCCTGCATAATAACATTTTGAGCACGAAAAATATTTTGTTCTCGGTCTCGCCTAAGAGTCAAAGGTCGATAATCCAAAAGAGTATCTAGATTCAAATCTGCATCAGAAGAAAAAGGTAATTCCTTCGCACTCGCTAATACTTTAATTCCCAAAATCTCTAATTCAATATCTCCATTCTGCTTATCGGCTTGTACATTTTTTTCTGGTCGCTTATTTACTTTTCCACGCACTTCCAAAACCCATTCTGGTCGCACATCTTTTGCAACTTCGTGAGCCTCTGTTTGATTTGGTAAAATCACTCCTTGCACCTTTCCGCTCATATCGCGAAAATCAAAAAACACAAGTTTACCCTGATCTCGACGTACATCCACCCAACCTTTAATAACAACTTCTTGTCCTTCACTTTTTCCTAAATCTTTTATATATGTTCTTTCCATTTTATATCTCGACACAAATCCACGAATGAATGCGAATGACACGAATTGAATCCTAAACCTTCCCGCATTGTCATTCCGGCGAAGGCCGGAATCCAGTCGGTAGGAATCTGGATTCTTGAATTAAATGCAAATGCATTAGCAGACTGGATTCCGGCCTTCGCCGGAATGACAGAAATAATGATTTGCATCACATTCGTATCATTCGTTGCACTTATCGTGTATTGGTGTCGTGTTAAATTTATAATTCAAACAAAAAACGCCCATACAAATATGCTTAAATAAACATACTTGTATGGACGATCTTTCACCTACTTCACTATGTGAACGGTCAAGTAAAATCGCGGTACCACCATACTTGTTTAGGTATACCTAAACCTCTCTTTAAGCTATTACGGGCGTCCCGTGGGATTCTAATCACCATGAGCATTTTAGAGGCTCACAAGGCCTTTCAGGCCGGCTTTCTTTCCCAAGCTCCGCTGTGTTTTCAGCATCAAAGCTCTTACATATAAAGATACCATACCAACAAAACTTTGCAAAGATGGTCAACTTCTAACAATACGAAATAAAAAACACCTACTAATTAAGTAGATGTTGGTGTTGAGTGGGCTTAGTTGCCACAGGCGGATACATAAGTAAGAGTCTGGCGGAATCAGATGCCGTTATCATCCGAGCTAGAGTAATACGATAATGAAAACCCTTATCAGTAAAACAAAGTTCGAAACCATTATCTATCAAGACTTTGATGTAATTAATTCTATTTTGAGCTGAATCAACAATCATGTCCGAAAGTAAGGTTGCGTGACCTGTACGACAAAACTCATTTTCGTCTTCACCAACAAATATATCTGCATCAATGTGAGGTCCGATTAAGGTGTCCACTGATGGAGTGATGAGAAAATTAAAATATCGTATTCTTGGTTCAATGAGCCCATATTCAGAAAGTTCTTGTATGGTGTAAATAACAACCTCTCGCCATTTTAATTCGTAGTCAACGTTAGGTGCATTCATGTTTGCAAATTTTGTTCGGTTCTATTCATGATACTACACCGTCAATTCAGAAAAGCAAATATGAATCTTATTTAAACGAATCCGCCTGTGCATCAAACATTTTTTTATACAATCCATTTACTTTTATAAGTTCCTTATGATTTCCAACTTCGACGATGACACCTCTTTCTAATACAACTATCCTATCAACATCTTGAGTTGTGTTAAATCTATGTGTAATCACAATGAGCGTATTTTTATCCGAAGCCTCTTCCATTTTTTCGAAAATCAACTTCTCTGAAAGCGCATCGATGGCCGCAGTTGGTTCATCGAGAATCATAATAAAACCACTTCGATAAATTGTTTGGGCGATTGCAAGTTTTTGTCTCTGACCCTTCGAAGGCTCCATTCCGCCCTCAAATTCTTTTCCTAACTGTTGCTCGTATTTGTTGCTGTATCTCTCAATAAATTCGTTTGCTCCAGAAAACTGTGCGGATTTTTGCACCCACTTCATATTAATTTCTTCGTCTGGCCTTCCCATTGCGATAGACTCATTAACAGTAAAATCATATGTCATATAATCCTGAAGTAACATAGACATATACTTACCCCATTCATCTGGATCAATATCTTTTAAATTTATTCCATTAATTAGTATTTCCCCTTCTGTAGGATCATAAATTCTAGCAAGTAGCTTTACTAAAGTTGATTTGCCAGCGCCGTTTTCACCAACAAGTGCAATTTTTTCGCCAGAATTAATCGTAAGGTTTACATTACGTAATATCCACTCATCTTGTGAATCATATTTAAATGAGAGATTTTTCAATTCAATAATTGGTGCCTCCTTTAGTCTTAATTTTTTAGGATTTACCGCTCTTTTAATAAAAGGTTTCGTATCTAAAACTTCAAAGATATCACTTACATAGAGACTTCTTTCAAACTGTCCAGCAGTATCGACAAGCATACCATTTATCGAACCAACTAGTTGTCCAAGCGCACTCACAAGAAAAACAACAGATCCAACATTTGCACCATTGTTTGAAACTGAAAAAACAATTATCCAAAATGCGTAAGCATAACCAGCTCCACTAATTGTATTTGCAATAATTGAATACCAAAGTTTTTTAACATCAACCTTCTTTTGATCACTCTTAAATGATTTCAAAATTATCTCCGCAGTATGCATGAGTTTCTTACTCGCTTGTAATATTTTAGTTTGAACTACTCCTGTCCTACTTTGTATATGAGTACGAATATGTGCAAATTTTCTTTGTCTTGGACTATTTTCTGCCCACATACTCCATGTCTCATGACCATATTTTAAATTTACAACAAATGAAGGTATCGAGGAAAGCACAACAACAAGATACACCTGCATATTTAACTTACTGGTGATAACTGATGAAACAATAATAACAGCGAGATTACTAATTGTTCGATAATTTGTATCTACAAGATTGTAAATTGGCCAAATACCTCTATTGAAAGCTCTTTGAATAAGATTTTGAAATTCGGGTTTTTCATAATGACCAAGATCAATTTCAGCTCGCTTCTTAAGAATTGTGAGCTCCAAACCATGTTCAAGTTCAATAGTCCAACGCTTATCTAAATATGCTCTGATTGAAGAAATTATATTGCTTATTGTCCAAACAGACGCATAAGTGATCACAAGTAGGAAAAGGGTTGTTTGAGCTGGGTTAGCTTTTAATGCATCGACGAGTGCATTTACAATGTCCCCCATAAGCTTTGCTTGATACAGAGGTAAAAGACTTGTAGTAATAGCCGCAACAAAAATAAGTCCTGTAAACAGAGCCGTGAACCCAAAACTCATTCTAGTTGCCCGAATTATATTCGAAAAAAGTTTAAATATATTTTTCATTTTATGATAATTCTAACACAGATTTGTCACTAGTAACTTGTTATTTGTTATTTGTTCTATGTTATCTGTTCTATGTTATCTGTTATTTGTTATCTGTTCTATGTTATTTATTATCTTTTATTTCAAAAACCCTCCAGCTTGTAGATCCCATAATTTTCGATACAAACTTCCCTCTTTCTTAATAAGGGTCGCATGCGAACCTTCTTCCAAAACTTTACCTTCTTCGAGTACAATAATCCGATCCATTTTTCTAATGGTTGAAAGTCTATGTGCTATAACAATAGTTGTCTTACCCTTCATTAGAGTATCAAGAGCATCTTGAATAAGAGATTCTGAATGGGAATCCAAACTTGATGTAGCCTCATCCAAAATAAGTATTGGTGCATTTTTAAGAATCGCCCGAGCAATAGCCACTCTCTGTCTTTCACCACCAGAAAGTTTTATACCCCTCTCTCCAACATAGGTGTCATACCTATTTGGCAACACATCAATAAATTCACTACAGTGTGCTAGCTGGGCTGCCCTTTCAACTTCTTTATCAGTTGCATTTGGTCTCCCATAACGAATATTTTCTTTAATTGTCCTATGGAAAAGAAGTGGGTCCTGAGGAACCAAACTTACATTTTCTCTCAAGCTATCAAGTGTAATATGTTGAATATCATTCCCATCAATTTGAATATGACCACTTGTAACATCATAAAATCTCAAAATTAATCTTATAAAAGTTGTCTTACCAGCACCAGAAGCCCCAACAAGTGCAACTTTTTCTCCAGCCTCTATTTCAACATTTAAATTATCTAAAACACTTCGAGTCTCATTAAAAGCATAATTAACATTTTGAAATGTAATTTTACCCTCAGTTATATCCACATCTTTTGCTATCGGAGTATCTTTTATCTCATAAGGCAATTGCATTATTTCAATCATCTCTTTTGAGTCAGCATAGCCCTGATAAAAATCTCGAACGATTCTTGCAAAGTTCCAAAGCTGACCACTTAAGCCAACTATATATAGCTGAATAAGCACAAATGAACCTACGGTGAGAAAACCCGTTTGCCAATAAATAATAGCAAGATAAAATACAGCAAATTCAATGACAAAAGCAAAGAATGCCTGTATAGCATCTAGTCCCATATGAATATTCCAACCCTTTACAGTTATTTTTCTTTGATCCTCAGTAACATTTTCAAAATTTTTAACCTCATCGGGATAACGACTAAATAATTCTATATTGTTTTGGTTTGTAATAGTATCGGCAAGTACTGCAGTAGTATGGGAATCTGCTTCGGCCATTTGAATATCATATTTTAATCTCCAATTTGAATAGAAATAGCTAACAAGCATATATGTAAATGTCCAAGCAAAAATAATTGCAGTGAGTTTTGGATTAATTGTGTATGTAACAATAAAGATACCAACCAGCCGTACCGCTAACGGTACAACATCCCAAGTGAATCTGTCTGATAATTTTTCAAAAGCCCTCGCATATCTACCAACTCTCTGAACAAGAGAACCAGTGAAGTTGTTTGTGAAGAAACCATATGAGTGTTTCATTAGAATTCCATAGGCCTGCCTTCGTAAATTCGCCATTGTGTTTGCCTGAAAAGAAACGTTTGTCAAAGAGCCAATTCTCCAAAATACCCATGCCACTGCTTGGATAATTAAAATGATAGTTATTTGATGTACTAAAGATGGCACCAGAACCACCTTATCCCCACCTGAAGAAAGAATATCAAAAAACTTTTTGTAGTATACTGGAGTAACAACACCAATCGCGCTCCCCACCCCTAGTAATATAACAGTGGTAAAAAGTAGGCTTTTGTTTTTGCCCACACCCTTCCAAATATAACCCATAGTTTCAAGAAAGGTTACCTTTGGATAAATCGTATTATTTTTTTTTGAATTTTCCACGTTGTAAATTTAAAATGTAAAAAGTAAAATGTAAAAATTAATAATCTCACATATTATCATCCTCATCGCTCACGGGAATCCTAGCCTTTTATCCTTGAGACCTCTGTCATTCCGGTGGAGACCGGAATCCAGTCTGAAAAATCCAGAACCTGGATTGCCGATCTGATCACAAGTATTTTTCTGGTGAAAAATCTTCTGACCACGTCTCGCACCGCCATGTTCCGTCCTTGCAGTCTGGCTCCACTCCGACTTCACAGTAACGACAATACGAACCAACTCTGATCCTCTGTTGTTATAAAAAAACAATAATACTAATAAAGACTCACCCCAATCTTCTCCCTAATTTCTTTCATTTTTATCTCGGCAATAGCCCTAGCTTTTTCTCCATTTTCTTTTAAGATCTGCAATACATTTGGTAAATCTTTTTCGAGTTCAGCTCGCTTTTCACGGAGTGGACGAATGAAGGTTTTTATATCTTCAGCAAGCAAATCTTTTAGCACTTTGTATTTACCCTCATTCTCAGAATATATTTGATCAAGTTCTTCCTTTGTTTTAAAAAGAGAATGCATCGCATAAACATTTTTTGGAATTCCTCCACTTGAATCTGTAACAATACCCATCACAGCTTTTTGTATTTCTTCATCAGTAGCAAAAAGTGAAATTGTATTGTTATAACTTTTACTCATCTTCTGCCCATCAATACCTGGCACCACTGCCACATTTTCTAATATTAAGGATTCCGGCAAGATAAACGTTTCTCCAAAAATTCTATTAAATTTCTCCGCTGTGTCTCGAGCAAACTCAACATGTTGTTTTTGATCCTGACCCACAGGCACAACATTTGAATCTTGAATTAAAATATCGGCAGCCATAAGCATAGGATAATTAAATGTTCCAACGCTTATATCTTTGTTTTTTGCTTCTGCATCCTTAAATGAGTGAGCGCGCATAAGGTAAGGCATTGTAGTAATACAATCAAATAACCAACAAAGCTCAGTTACTTGCGGTACGTCAGATTGCTTGAATATCAAACATTTTTTTGGATCAAGCCCAATAGCCAAATAGTCGAGAGCCACCCCAATAATATCCTCACGAATCTGCTTAGCATCCGTTGTTGTTGTAAAAGCATGTAAATCGGCAATAAAAATACGAGAATCGTATTCATTTTGCAAATCCACAAATTGCTTCATTGCTCCAAAATAATTACCAATATGTGGTCGCCCCGTAGGTTTCACCCCCGAAAGTAAGATTTTCATAGTCACATTATAATATCAAATTAGAACACTTATGTCATTACTATATAAAATAGAGCTATCCAGTATCCTGGGATAGCTCTATGGTTTTATCATCTAAAGACAGGTCTTTCTCCAGTATCGACAAGAGTAACATTATTCCCCACCATCGGTTGCTTTGAAAACCGATAAGTAGTGTGAGGAAATACATTGAGATTGTTCCCTGGAATCTTCCTAAAACGTTCAACCATATTCCAGGCGACATCCTCAGAAGAATATTGTGGATAAAACTCAACAAAGACCTTTACCATCCTTTCAAACAAGTATCGCGAAATCTCATGATCAAACACAAGACTATATTGTTGAGGTCGAGTAATTCCATCCTCAACACCGATTATATGTTTTCCGAACTGTGGAAGCCCTTTTGATTATCTTATACAACCATCCGAATATATACTTTGAAAATCTCGGTGAATCAATCGTTTAGGAATTCCGTTTGTATCTATTTCCAGTAAAGCATTCTGACCATGAAGTTCAGGTAAGATACCCCTTTCATGCACGAGATACATCCAAGTATCTTGGACAAATCCAACAATGACATCCGCAAAGAAACCTAACGGGTCACTATGTGAATTGCGTTCAATCAGTTGAATAAGTAAGGGTTTATCGTTGTCAGAAAATGAGTCACGAGAGTAGAGTGAAAAATATGGGATAAGTTGTCTTGATTCCTCAACAAGAGGATACGGAATAATCTCTCTAAACAAAACACCACTTCCACTTACTTCATCACCATATACAAATCCAAGGCTTTCTGGCAGATAACCATAAAATGGAACCATGGCATTTTTCACAGCTTCAGATATATCCGTGTTTATCATTAAACTATGCTTGACTGAACTACCCTTAAGCCTACGCCGAAAACGAAAATGTTTCTTATCAAGATCGGTTTTCACCATAAAATTATAACTCAAATCTTGAGTAAGCATTGTTCTTGTTGATGATGTAGACGACATCTTATAGCAACCATCAGATGCACCATTGAAAGAAGTTTCCATATCAGGATGCCAAATGAATTTAACTTGCCCATCCTTAGTGATGACCTCTTCTTCAAGTTCACTAGACGGATTGGCTCTCAGTATGTGTACACTAGAAGTATTGATAAGTCTATATGCTACATCGAAGCAAGCAAGTCCTGTCTCGGGAGAATACCTGATATCTACATCAGAGTGGTTACTAAAATCACCTTTAGCGTCATTCACATAACGTTCAAGATAGATCAAGTTTGATTCACGGGTCTTTGCACAATAAATGCCCTCGAGAATATCTGTTAGTTTCATATAACCCTCCTTTTGTTTTTGATTTTATATTTGAATGAACTAAACACATATCATCATTATTTAGTTAAAAAGTCAAATATAACAGCTACAAACATTTCTTTCACCTCATCATTCTCTATCCCCCATATTTTTGAAAAATTATGGTTAACACCTGGCACAACTATATGAATTTTATTTGCTTTGATTGCATAGTTTAATATTTTTAAACCTGATTCTTGTGGAACGGTAGTATCTTCTCCCCCTTGTAACAATAAAAGGTCTCCCTCAAACAAACCAACAGACTTCAATATATCTTCCTCATCAATAATGGTAGACATGATGGACTTAGTTGATCCATTTGTTCCACAACCACTGCCACATAATGAAATTTTCTTAATCGAAGGAAAGAAATCACATAAAAGGATTGCGAGCGTTCCGCCTAGTGAATTACCATGAATGTTCAAGACTAGCTCTTCTCTCTTTATTCCAAATATTTTTTCACAATTTCCAGTCACCCACCCTACAACGTCTTTAAGATCTTCCAACTCTTGTAAAAATGTTTTATCTTTAAAAGCATCAATTCTTTCTCTATATTCCAAGGTAGAATCAAATTCAAAATCTCTTGAAGAGTTATAGCTCACACAATTTGTGATATCACCTTCAACTAATTTTTTAATTAATATATTTAATTTATCGGTTTTTTCAGTTGGATCAAAAACACCATATAAACCATTAACAAAAATAGTCACAGATTTTACACTTTCTTTTGTTTTTGAAACGAATACATCTGTAGGTCTGTTATGATAATTCCCATTTATTGTAAATATCTCCATTTATTGATTATATCATCAAAAAATATTATGCTGTAGATGTGCCTGTGGGCATAAGCCCCGTTCAACTAAGGTATTCCTAAGCTGAAGCCAGGCATAATAAAAAATACCACTTTCGGGTGGTATTTTTTATTATGTTTCTTCGTTATGTGTTACATGTTATATGTTCCATGTTCCATATTCCATGCCCTAAATCCCCTTCAACTCCACCACGAACCTTGAACCTTTTCCTAAACCTTCGGACTCGGCCCAGATTTTTCCACCTTCATGAGCTTTGATCATTTCTTTAGCAACGAAGAGCCCGAGACCGGTACCGATAACATTTACATCATTAGCACCTTCAGCTCGCACAAATTTATCAAATAATTTTGGCAAAGTAGCTTCACTGATTCCAATACCTGTATCTTTAATTTCAAATCTTACCACTGTTGGCTTTGGTCGACTTAGCGTAATTTTCACTTCACCTTTTGGTGTATATTTAATTGAGTTATCAACAAGATTTGTAAACACCTGCTTAAGTTTATTCATATCAGCATGAACCTTAAATTCAACATCTTTTTCAATTTCAAGAGAAAGGACTAGACCTCTGTTTTCAGCACCTGGTTTAAGTTCATGTTCAACAGTCTCGACAAGTGCTTTCAAATCAAAATCAGTCCACTCATATCTCATAGCCCCTTGTTCAATACGTGACACATCTAAGAAGTCCCCAACAATTGTTACAAGATTATTTGCAGAAGTCTCTACCCTCTCGATCATCTCTCTTGTTTCCCCTTCCACAGGTCCATAATCTCCTTCAAGTATCATTGAAAGATATCCCTTGATTGCTGTGAGTGGTGCCCGAAGCTGATGTGAAGCCAGAGAAACGAATTGTGTCTTTTGTTGATCCAACACCCTCAACTTCTCATTTGTATGCTCCAACTGATCTGCAAGAGTTTCAATCCTCTCTCGAGCAGAAATCTCCTTCCTAACACTTTTAATCAAGAAGTAGCCAGTGAGACAAACAACAACCAAGTTTACAAATGTGATAGTCCTACTTATTCCCGTTTCATTAAGAAATAATCTAGACGCCAAAAAAGCCACGAGAGTAAACACAAGAGCTTGAGCACCAAAGAGTCTAACATTAAAAGTTTTAAACTTGACCATATTAAATACCACAAAACCTATAAAAATTGGCATCCCAAAGAGACCATAATTTCCAAACATATAATCACTTGTTATTCCTGCCAAAACTAAATAAGTATCCAAGAAAGTTGCTGAAAGGAACATTAAAATCAAAGCCTCAATTCCCAATGTCATAAAAAGTATTTGAGATTTAAAGGCTGAATCCTTACTTTTTCTGGAAGTTGAAATAGCTAATATTAAAATCCAAAAAAACGCAACGAAACCAAGAGAATGATAGTAATTCGTAAAATACACCTGTTCAATAGCATTACAATCAAAATTACTAAACCCAGACAAATTCAAAAAAGTTGGAGTTAAAACCACTACAGGTAATAATAAAATAAAGAAAATTACAACGTAAGAGAATGGAATATTTTTCTTTTTCATAAACGCATAAGAAAAATATATTGCAGATATATACACCAACGAAGCTAAAATACCTAAACATGACCAATAAAACATGTAATCTGTACTATCGTAACTTACCCACGTTACAAAATCAAAAACCACATATGCAGAAAAGAATACAGTAAGTCCAAAAAAGATTCGACTTGTCAACGATGGTCTTCCAACATAGAAAACATAAATACCCAATAATAACGATAAAATTATTGTTACAAAGTGTGAATAATACACCAAAGAGAGAGGAGCGACATCGTTAACAAACTCTACGCAAGATTTTATATTAGTTATAAGATTAAATCCCATATTTGTCTTTATTAATTAGTTAAATAAATTTTAATAAATTCTGGATAAGATAACCAATGTTTCTCTAAAGATTTTTCTGTCGGAGCAACAGCTACAATTAAAGGTCGATAGCCAAATTCCCTCTCAATTTCCATGAACGCTGGAATGAGTATATTTCTTACGAGATCAGACTCGTAGTCATAATCTAAAAAATTATCAAAAAGAATTCCGTGACACAAAGTCATTGCCAGCACATGTTTATAATACACCTTTGCACATCCTCCTTTACTTTTAAACCAATCAGACCCATCAAATATTTTAGCATCGGGGAAATTCTTTAACATCAAATTTCGATGAAATTCAACAAACGATTTATCATTCAAAGTTTTAATTTCTTTAAGTTTTTTCTTTTCTTCTCTTCCGTCTAGGTTGATTATTTTTTGTACAGTCTTAATCATATTTCCACTATCATCAAGACCATGGTAAAAGGACATTTTAGCTAAGGAGGCCTTGTCGTGATTTGTTGTTACGAATATATCATCAAGAAACTCAAAATGTAGAGGCTCCAAACCAATCTGATGGGCTTTACTTATGAATGTCCAAGTATATAAATTAGGAGATGCAACATCTTCAATAGAAATAGCGTGCGGCTTTTCAAAAAAGTATTCAGGTAAATTATCCCTTCCTAAAAACTCCTC
>CAIZIN010000048.1 GCA_903933085.1 uncultured bacterium | reverse complement strand
TGATTTCTCATGTTTTTTTATCATACATGAGAATTGTTCCACAAAACAAACATTATATCCTTAGAACAAAACTTATCTTTAATCAGTTACCAACCACATTTCGTGGGGTATCTGGCTATAGCGTCAGTTGTGTGTATGTTGATTTTGGGTTTAAAATAAAATATTTTGTAACCTATTAGGTTAGGATTTCTACTCCGTCTTTAGTAACGGCGACAGTATGTTCAAAGTGAGCACTTCTTTTACCGTCTTTTGTAAGATATGTCCAATTATCTTTTGCAATTTTTGTTTGTCCCGTTCCTTCGTTAAACATAGGCTCAATAGCTATCACAAGCCCAGGTACAATTTCTGGCCCCTCTCCTCTCATTCCTTCATTTGGAACATAGGGGTCTTCATGAACAGCAAAACCTACACCATGTCCACACAAACCTTCGGCGATTCCATATTTATTTTTATAAGCAAATTTGGCAATTGCACATCCAATATCTCCAATATGTCCACCAATTTTAATTGCCTTTATACCAGCATCTAAAGATTGTTTGGTTACTTTTAAAAGTCTTTTTGCATCTTCATCGATTCTCCCCACTGGCACTGTAATAGCAGAATCTACAAAAAGACCTTTGTGAATAAGGCCCATATCTAAAGAAACAATATCACCTTCTTTTAAAATTTTTATTGATTCATTTGGAATCCCATGAACAATTTCATTATTTATAGAAATACAAGCGCTTGCTGGAAAAGGTCGATCAGCACCATATGGTTTATAATTTAAAAAAGCAGGTTTATCTCCAAAATCTTTCGTAAGTTTTAACGCTAGATCATCAAGCTCCTTTGTTGTCACACCGGGTTTTGAGGCTTTTTTTAATGCATTCAGCACAAAAGCCAAGTGTTTACCACCCTCTCGTAAAATTTCTATATCTTTTTCAGTTTTAAGTTTGATCATGTGCTTCTTTGAATAATTTTAAATTATCAAAAAATCTCTAACTTTTCCAAGATTTCTTTTTGTGTTTCTTCTATCTCCTGATGACCACTTACGTGTATGTATTTATAAAGTGGACTATTTGCATAAAAATCTATAACAGGAGCCACATCCGTATCAAACCAATCTAAGCGCCTTTCAACATCCTCCGGATCTTTATCATCAAAACGCCCCCTAAGTGCCAACCTCCTTTTTGACTCTTCTCTTGTGATATCAACATGAACAATATAAATATCTTTAAACCCATAAAAATCAAAAGCCGTTTCGAGAACATGAGCTTCCCTGAGTTTTCTCGGTGTTCCATCTAAAACCAAATTTTCACCTTTTTTCAAATTTTCAACAAGTAAATTAGACCAAACCCAAACAGCAAGAAACTCTGGCTGAAGTCTTCCGTCCTCCATTATTTTTTTTGAAAGCTCACTCGAATAAGTATTTTCTTCTATATAGTCTCTAAATCGCTTACCAGACTCAAGGTAGTAAAATGATTCACTTGTATTTTCCTCCTTAAACTTCTCCATAAAAAGCTTCGCTTGTGTCCCCTTTCCACAACCAGAGCGTCCTATAAATATGAAAACTTTTTTGTTATTTTCTTGCGTCATTACTCGTACATATTAACGGATTTTAGAGATAAATGCTAGCAGGTATTTATCGCACAGAATTAAGAATTATGAATTAAGCCTGCCCAGCTAGGGAATTGAGAATGAATACAAAAAGCGCACCTCCAGTGCACTTTTTGTATTGTAAATCTTAAATCTTAAATCTTAAATCTTAAATCTTAAATCTTAAATCTTAAATCTTAAATCTTAAATCTTAAATC
>CAIZIN010000047.1 GCA_903933085.1 uncultured bacterium | reverse complement strand
TTTTTTGTTATGTGTGCACCCGAGAAAGCTTCGGGGAAGCTTTCGCCCAGGATTCGAAGACCTTGAATATACCGCACGGAGCGAAGCGAGTACGGTATGAAAGGTGTACGACTTTGTTTCCTTATGAGCTTGCGAATTAGGAATACAAGAAGTGGCCTTGTGTTACCGGTCATGTAATGACAGAAACTCCTGGCGGGTTGGGATAGCAATGCAGATGAGAGCTGGCGTAGTATTTGGTCTTGTGGCTAAAACTAAAAGTTTATAATACAATACATGTTAATGAAGACCCCAAAAGATATTGATTTTTCTATACCAGAAATTGTTAAACAAACTGTTTATAAGCTTAAAGATGCAGGTTTTGAGGCCTATATTGTCGGTGGATGCGTTCGAGACATGCTTATTGGCAGAAAGCCTAAAGACTGGGATTTAACCACTGATGCGACACCTGAGGAGATTCAGGGTGTATTCCCAGATTCATTCTATGAAAATAAATATGGAACAGTTGGTGTTAAGAATGAAACTGAAGAAGATGAAACGTTGAAAGTGATTGAAGTGACTCCATATAGACTAGAATCAGACTATTCTGATAATCGACGACCAGATAATGTTACTTTTAGTAAAGATATTTCAGATGATCTTCAAAGAAGGGATTTCACTGTTAATGCAATTGCTGTAGATATCGGAGATGGTTCTAAAGGACATATCATTGACCTTTATAAAGGACAAGAGGATTTGGCATTAAAGACAATAAGAACGGTGGGGGATGCTGAGGATAGATTCAAGGAAGATGGCCTTAGAATACTTCGCGCAGTTAGATTGGCAACAGATTTAAGCTTTGTTATTGAAGAAAGTACTCAGAATGCAATTCTAAAACACAAGGACTTGCTTAAAAACATCGCAAAAGAAAGAATTCGTGATGAATTTGTGAAAATTGTCATGAGTGACAATCCTCTGATTGGAATTGTTTCATGTGAAAAGTTAGGGATATTGAAATATATTTGCCCAGAATTAGAGATTGCTATTGGGGTTACTCAAAACCAAGCACATGCTTATGATGTTTGGGAGCATTTGTTACGCACTGTGCAACACTCAGCAGATAAGGGTTTTGGCCTAGAAATAAGGCTAGCAGCACTGTTCCATGATATTGGTAAACCTAAAACAAGACACGTTACACGTGAAAAGGGTGATGAGCCTACATTTTACGGGCATGATGTGGTTGGAGAGAGAATAACTAGGAAAATCCTAGAAGACCTAAAGTTTTCACGTGAAATCATTGAAAAGGTTGCTAAGTTTGTGCGTTGGCATATGTTTTTCTCAGATCCAGACCTTATAAGTCTCTCTGCTGTTAGGAGAATGGTAGCCAATGTTGGAAAAGATAATATATGGGATTTAATGCACGTTCGTGAATGTGATCGTATTGGAACAGGAAGACCAAAGGAAAATCCATATAGATTACGTAAGTATAAGGCAATGATTGAGCAGGTGATGCATGATCCTGTTTCTGTAGGAATGCTTAAGATTGATGGAAACAGGGTGATGGAGGTTACACATGAAACGCCTGGTCCAAAAATTGGCTTTGTTTTACATGCTTTGCTTGAGGAGGTGATGGAGGATCCTAGTTTAAATACTCCAGAATATCTTGAAACAAAGACTCTAGAGCTTATTAAGCTAGATTTGAGTGAATTAAAGAAGCTAAGTGATCAGGGTAAGGAGTTACAAGAAAAAGCGGAACAGGAGGTGGTGAAGGAAATACGTAAAAGACATAAAGTGTAAACACACCCTCCAAACTTTTTGATCACAAAAACTTAGGGGGACAGGTAACATATAACAAAACATCAAAGAGCGATTTCACGAAGTGAAATCGCTGTTTGTGTTTCAAAAACGACTGAGTTAATTTTTTCTGCGAGTTAGCGAAAATGCTGAAAATTTCGGAAGCTTTTTAGAAAAATCAAACTGTTTGAGGTTAGTAGACCGAGTCTTTGATTTTTCGTAAAAAAAAGCGACCTGAAATTTACTAGCATTGTAGCGCTTTAGCAGAAAAAATTCAGCGAAGGAGAGTTATCCACAGGCATGTCCTTTACATGTCCTTTAGATAGGAATACAATTAGTGAGGATCAATGATTGGTACATTATAAAAACAGAATATGGGTTTCTAGGGTTTCTCGTTTATGTTTATGAATCTGTTTCGTTTTGTTCCAGTTTAGTTTCTCGTATATGTTTCTTACAGTTCTTTGAATTTTTGGAAAGAGTTGAGGGGTCTTCTCTTTTTCAAATCATTCTTGCAAAAAAAAATGCTCACAATATATTTTTGAAATCATCTCTTTTGATTTCATTCATTAAAGCATTAACTTTTGATTCGCTCAAAAGATGTCGGACACTTCACGAATTCTCAAACTTTATATATATTTGGATTGCGATGAAGTCTAAGTTCCATGCATCTTATTAAAGCATTATCAATTTTAACGCTTGTAATAGTTCTTTCGTTTCCAAATCTATTTGTTTCTAGTTTTGCAAGAAACAAAATAAACCGCCACGTGGCTCCATGTATGAATTAAGGAAATCGCGTTTGGCGGTTTTGTGTTATTTGGACGATTACGTCCACACAGGCGTCAAAAGAAAACGGATTGGGAGGCAGGTATGAGTGTTTGGTGATTATTGCACTGCAATGATTGCAAATAACCTAATCACATGAAAATGTGACGGCCAAGAAAACTCTCTCCTCTAAGTACCCGTTTCCTGGTTAATTTTAATATGGCGTCTGTGTAAGTGGGGTGAGATTTTTCAAATATAAAAAGAAAAAAGAAAAATAATGTTTTGCCTAAAAATTATTAGATATCTGAGAGGTTACGGAAATTTAAAATAATGTTACAATATTTGGGTTATCATTAATCAAAAAATAACATGACATTAGAAGGAGGAGTGATTGCTGTGTTAACGAATGAAAAAATTAAAAGTTTTGAGGAAGCAGAAGAAGC
This sequence comes from uncultured bacterium, assembly GCA_903933085.1. GTDB lineage: Bacteria > Patescibacteriota > Minisyncoccia > Phycocordibacterales > CAIZIN01 > CAIZIN01. The sequence continues at coordinate 24,182 of CAIZIN010000047.1, read as the reverse complement.
TTTGAAAATTGATCAAATACCAGAAGTTTCTGAATTAAAAGGTTTGCTACCAGAAATTGAAGTTTATTTAAGGAACAAGGGATATGATATTTCGGGTGAAAAAATAGCTACAAAAGAAGATATGGCACGAGGCGTGGAACTTCTAAGAAAGGTTTCACAAGAATATGAAAATGCGGTTAAAAAAATAGAAGAAGTTTTGTAGATTTCAATATAAAAAACAATAGTATTGTGTATTATACTATTGTTTTTTTGTTGCGTATTCTACGTACTATTTACTAAAGACTATAGACTAATATCTATGCTGATCGGGCAATGATCTGATCCAAGCATTTGGTCGAGGATTTCTGCTTTCTTAATTTTGTTTTCTAGGGCAGGGGAGACGAAGAAGTAGTCGATACGCCAACCGATATTTCTGGCTCGAGCGAATGTTTTCATATCCCACCAAGAGTATTGGATTTTTTTCGGATGAAGGTGGCGAAAACTATCTATCCAACCCTTTTTTATAATTTTATCAATCCAATCTCTTTCTGTTCGAAGAAATCCAGTACTTTTTTCATTCTCTTTTGGTCTTGAAAGGTCGATTTCATTGTGGGCTGTATTTACATCTCCGCAGAAAATAATATTTGGTTGTTTCTTTTTTAATTTTTCGATGTATGTAAAAAAAGCATCATAAAATTTCATTTTATATTCCAAACGGTGTGGACCTCCTCCACCATTAGGGAAGTAGCAAGTTATTATTGTGAAATCTTTTAAGTGAATAGAAAGAAAACGCCCTTCTTGATCAAGTTCGGGGATTCCGAAGCCGTAGTCGAGTGGAAAATTATTCAGGAGAAGGCCAGACCTTTTTGGAGATTTAAGGTCTGGCCTTAAGGAGAGTAATTTGTCGCTCAAATAGATTGCCACGCCTGAATACCCCTTCTTCACTTTTGAATGATCAAAATATGATATATAGCCAGGAATATTTCTAAGCTCCTCTGGAAGTTGCTCTGGATGAGCTTTTGTTTCTTGAAAGCAAAAAATATCAGGTTTTTCTTTTAAGAGTTCTTCCATTGCACCCTTTTTATACCAAGCGCGAATGCCGTTTACGTTCCAAGAGATTAATTTCATAATTTATATATTATCATAAATCACTTTCTATTTACCTAATTCAAGAAAAAATATTGCAATTATGGCAATAACAATTCCAATTGTTTGGAAATTGGATAAATGTTCTCCAAAATAGAAACGACTTACTAATAGGAGGGTTATGATGTTTATGATGATAAAAACAGCAGAAGCAACGGCAATATTTTGTGTTTTAAATGTTTTTACAAGGAAAATAAGACCAACCAAATAAGTCATTAAACCTAAAACATATAAGGAATATCTGGATTTTTCAAAATAAAATTTAAAAATAATATCTCCAATGGTGAGAATCGTCCCTCCTAGAAATAATAAAATAATTGGTGGCATATGTTGGTAGTTTAGCATAAAAACATATCTAATATTTAATATAAATAAAAACACCCAGACTTTGCTTTATGGGTGTTTGGGTGGGGTTTGGAAACGATTAGGATATTCCATGAAAGGGTCTCTGATCGGTTTGAATGGGTGAAAAAAATTCCAAGCGGTATTTTTAAAGATTATCCAAAGACATTTTAGTATTTGTTTTGCTGAAGGGTTCATTTAAGGTACTGGTTAATATTCAACTCTAAACTTACATTATGCTTATGTTGAAGTCAAATTATGTATTTTTTCCTCTCGCTGTATAAGTATCACTCCGGTTTGTTATGGAATTTCTTATGTACATCTCTCAGATGCTTGTCTGTAACGTGGGTGTAGATTTGTGTCGTGTTGATGTTTGCGTGGCCAAGGAGAGCTTGCACAGAGCGTAAATCGGCACCGTTTGAAAGTAAATCTGTCGCGAAGCAATGTCTCAACGTGTGAGGAGTTACTTTGCTTGAAATTCCCGCCATTGTTGCGTATCTTTTTACAATTCTTTCGATTGAACGACGTGTTAAACCTTCTGTTGGTTCCTCATCTTTATCTTTTTTTGCTTCACCAAGTTTTGTTTTCTCGTTTCCAACTTTCACAAAAAGTGCATCGCTCATATCTTTTCTCAAAGCTAAATATTTTTTCACTTTATCTTTTGCTTCATCTGAAAGAAAGACTACACGCACTTTTCCACCTTTTCCCCGAATAGAAAGTTCATCGCGAGTTAAATCTAAATCAGAATTAAGTGAACAAAGTTCAGAGACACGAAGTCCGGTTGAAAAAAGAAGTTCTAAAATTGCGAGACCTCGAGCTTTTTTCTGTGGATCTTTTTCTTTATTCGGTGCATCGAGTAATCTTTTTAATTCATCTGCCGTAATTACATCAATTTGTCTTTCTGGCACCTTTGCAAGCTCAATTTGATCCGCAGCCAAAGAGGAGACTCCTATTTTTGTTAAATATTTTAGAAATGAACGCACCGCTATTAAATAATAGTTTTGAGTTTTCTTTTTCATTGTTTCGCCAGACTTTGCATTATTTCCAGCCGATTGTCTATTGAGCCAAACACGAAATTCACGAAGTTTTGTATTTGTAAGATCCTCGGGATTTTTGATTTGAGTTTGTTTAAAAAACACATCAAGATAATGAGCGTAGTTTTCCACGGTGCGTATTGCTCGCCCTTTTTCAATCTCGATATATTCGAGGTACTGGAGTTTTAATTGATCTATTTTAGATGACATGTTGCAAATGTAAAATTAAAAATGTAAAAAGTAAAATTGAATCCTCTGTCATTCCCGCGGAGGTTGAAATTGGGACGGGACCCGATTTCAACCTCCGCGAAGATGACAAACGAAATTAGTTAGTTATGTTGAATATTATACAATGTCGCACCACAAGAGTACTTCTTGTTTACTAATTCGTTTCATTCATAAGGAAACAATGTCGCACAATATTATATCATATATTTTATTTATATTGTCGAAAATTAGACACTTTTTCTTAAAAATCGGCTCTGTATATACCTTTTTTTGTATTTGAGCTAATTATTCTTAATTCATAATTCTTAATTCATAATTCTCCCCAAAATTCTTGCCAAATTTTGGGGGATGTGCTATCATATCAGCCAATGTTAACTAAAACTAAAAAAGCAAAAATCATTAAAGATATACAAGTTCACGACACTGATACTGGTTCACCAGAGGTGCAAATCGCCCTTTTGACCAAAAACATTGACGCACTTGCATCACATCTTAAGAAAAACCCAAAGGATAATCATTCCCGAAGAGGTTTGCTTGGTATGGTTGCAACTCGACAGAAAACTCTAAAATATATCGCTAAAAAAGACCCAAAGCGACATGCAACAGTGGTGAAGAAGTTGGAGAAGAAGACGAAATAAGTATAAAGTTGAAAGTTTAAATGCACAACAAAAAATTGCACCCAAGAGGGTGTGATTTTTTTTGCTTTACAAAATATGGAGGAGTGGTAATCTGGCAGAAATGAGTTCTTTGAACGCTGTCGGTTCAGCGTTTGGTTTGAACTCAATACTAGAAATTACTATTATGAGTGAAGAAAAAAGAACGCCAATACCTTGCAGATGCGGTCGTATTCCTGAGGAAAATACCTATCTCAAAGGGTATTGCTACTCTCTTTTATGCAAATGTGGAGGTGAGAAAATCAATTTTGCTTCATGGGGCCACTCTTGGGAAACCCTTTTAAATAATTGGGAATCTCTTATCGAGAAGAAACCTTACAAACATTTAGTGGAACATATGAAAAATCCAGAAGATATCCCGGCTCCCGTGTCTCGGTCTTCGTTTTATGATCCATATGAGCATGACAGAGACCCACTTCGTCGATGGATTCGCCGTACAGGTGGGCATTGCTCAGGTGGTGCTGGTCCCTGCTAATAATTCCAAACTCGCTTTCGTAGCGAGTTTTTCTTTGACTAAAATATATAAGTACAAATTTGTTTTAGGGGTGGTATACTTAATGAGTTGGTTTTTTATAAGGAAGGTGTTTATTTTTTAATATTTGCTCGAGCCTAGTTTATATTTAAAGCTAGTAACTAGAGCCTAATTGCTAGAGCCTAAAACAATGATCATAAAACATTTAGAACAAAGAGTAGGGATTTTTATAGATGCACAAAATCTATATCATAGTGCAAAGAATCTTTATCATTCGCGTGTGAATTTTGCACAAATTGTGGAAGACGCACTTGCTGGAAGAAAGCTGGTGCGAGCGATTGCTTATGTAATTTCCACAGAAAGTGGTGAAGAACAAGCGTTTTTTAGTGCATTGGAAAAAGCGGGGATTGAAACAAAGACAAAAGACTTACAGATTTTTGCTGGAGGGTCAAAAAAAGCTGACTGGGATGTGGGAATGGCTATAGATGCTGTGAAGCTCGCTCCAAAGCTTGATGCTATTGTTTTACTTACAGGAGACGGAGATTTTATTCCGCTTGTTGAATATTTGCAGGTTAATGAAGGTTGTCAGGTAGAGGTTGTTTCGTTCGGACGTTCCTCGTCTGCAAAACTTATTGAAAAAGCTGATGATTTCTTCGATTTGGATTCTTATTCGAATAGATATTTGATAGGTGGAGGGAAGAGGCCATCAATGAAGAAGAAATAGAGGTGTGAGGTAAGAGTTATGAGTCAAGAGTTATGAAATGATTTAGGATTTATGATTCAAGATTCAAGAATAATATAAATACAAAACCAAGGTTTTTTGACTGAGGATTTTGGAGGTGTATAATTAGGTGGTTATAAATTAAATAAAAACTATGGAACAACTAGCAAAACAAGAAGGGTTAAAAGAAAAAATTACTCAGATTTTAGATAATACATATAGAGATTTTGAAAAGACAGCAGATGAGAGAGGTGAGGAAGCGGGTCATGGTATTGCAAGCGGTGCCGATGGTATAGATAGTGTTGAAAAAGTAGAAGCATTACTTAAAGAAAACGGGATTGATATTTCAAATCTTAAAGTTGTAGTTGAAAACAATGATGTGCCTTATCCAAGTAAGTATGGGACAGCTGACATTGGAGATGTGTATAGGAATGCAAGGGTAGAGATATATGTAGGGGATCAAATTATCTTGGATAAAGAATATATGGGATCGAAAGTTAGTAATTATTAATATACAGAAGGGGGAAATAAAATAAGTTAAAAGTAGAATGATTATATAATAAAGGCCGAAGAGTTAGAACTCTTCGGCCTTGTGGGTGTTGACCCTGAACTAACTTTTCGCTTTTTGCTTTCTCTTCGACTTACCAAACACAATCCGAAATAGCTTCATGACGTAATCTTTTAAGTACGCGTCTTTCACTGCTGGAAGATTGTCAAATCTGCTGATCTTTTCACGGTAGTAAAGATGTGAAATTAAGCCATGTCCTGGTTCGAAAAAACCAATAGCCTTTTCGTAAGTGTAACCCCACTCCTTAAACCGAAAGAGAGTATGAATTATGTCTTCTTCAAGAGGGAAAGAACGAAATTCTCCAGATGAATCTAACCAGTCACGATCAAACTCTTCAGCTTTAATGTGGTGTACTGAAAAAAGTGGTTCAATCGAAACATAATTGCATTCATTGGGTAGAAAATCACGTCTTTCAATACCTGACTCATTAATCACTTTTCGGTATTCTGTTGGATGCAATCCTCCAGCTGCCACAAGTAACCATGTGAAAAATGAATATGTAGTTGGATGCCATGATAGCGACATATCCATTTTATCCAGACATGAAGTAGGAAACCTACGGACAGGAGCTTTCTTAGACGGGTATGAGCTATTCTGGTATTCTTTGTAATTGAAATTTCGAGTAGCTTCATCTGCTGCCCAAGAAGGAAGGTTTAGGTTGTCTGGATCAAAACCTTCGAAGAGGCTCTCGCCCTGCTTCATTTTGCTACGCATTGTTTTCACATAACTTTTTTTAAGCCTTGGATCCTCCAAAGTATTCTCGACATCTTTCAGGCGAATAACAGAAAGTCTTCGTGCCACTTCGGCCATGGCTTTCATTGCCTTTATATACCGAACTAAGCATTGAGCCCGATAGGTGATTTCCATTGATGCATTACCGAAACAATTATTTGATGACACACAACCGCGTCTCAAATCTGTACCGTTTTGTGCATACAGCTCTAATTGATACATATTTGCTTCATTCAGTTCGGTAAGAACCCGTTTTGTGTATTCATCTGCATTTTTATTCCCCCCACGTTCACGCCACCAATCTTCGGATTTGCCATAGACAGAGCCAATTGATTTAATTGTGAATTTTGGACAAGGTCCAAAAATATGCCATGGGGTAAGTTCGTCAGAGTTTTCACTCCACCTAAATTTTCCATCATAGGGGCGTGTAAGGACTTCATGCAAAGAAGAGATGTCGAGAATGAACCGCTCCATATCATCCATTGTTACATTTCTCGTATCGATACTAATACTCATTTTATTTTCCTTTCAAAGTTCAGTTTGTTTTGCTGATTCACCATGAATCATCTAGACAATATTATAACACTGTGATATACTTATTACAATATTCGTCGAAACGCGAATAATCAATAAATAGGCCATAGTTTGTCATCCTAGCGAATGCGGGGATCCAGGTCCGCATTTTCAGACTGGATTCAGCTGGAGTTTACACTCGTGGATACAGGTGCGGGAATGACAGAGAGGGTACTGGGATAACATATAACAAAATGAAAAAAGAAATTAATATAAATCAAACATTAGGAATCTTAGGGTTAAAACCTGCATCAAAAAGGGTGCTTATTGCCCTATCGGAAGAAAGCACAATGGGGGCTTCGGATATTGCTTCCAAGCTCAATATGCCGAAATCTTCCGTGTATGACTCACTTAATGAACTAATTGAGAAAAGTTTGGTCACAGAATACAGTGAAGATAGAGGGAAAACCTTTGCAATATCTGATAATGAGCAAATTGTTCGTATTCACAAGCAAAAAATTGAAGAATTACAAAATGCTCAGGCCGAACTTGTTGATTTTATAGCGCGACATAATAAGAAAAGCCAGACTGCACGGCCTAGAATAAAGTTTTATTCTGGAGTCGAAGGGATCAAACAGGCCTTTCGCGACATGTCTTGGAATAGTGAATATAAAGAAGCCTATTTAATGTGGCCAACTAGCGATATGATAGAAATGCTAGGAGTAGAATTTTTGTTTGATCATAGAAAACCGGGTATTGAGCTTGATGTTCGGGTAAATGTGATAGAGCCAGAGAGAGACCGACCTTTGAGAGAAAAAGAAGGACATGAATGGCTAAAACAAGATCCAGCCAACAAACTAAATAAAAAACGCTATGCACCAAAAGGTACTGATTGGCATATGAGCTATTGGATATATGGAGATAAATGCCTTTTTGCGAGCGGGAGCGAGGAAAAGATTGCTTTTGTTGTACATAGTATGGAGTTTGCCAATTTACAACAGCTTTTGTGGGAACGAATGTGGGAAGTTTGTAAGGAATAACAAAAAAAGATTTTTAAAATAAAAACTAGTCCGGTATAAACCCCTTTGACTTATTGGCTTGGAATATGGATATTTATAGATATTAATTGACAGTAAGGCTTATTGATGCTATTATAAAAAAGGTAGTAATTTCAACAGTCAACCAAAGATAAACCAATATGTCTCATTTGCGATTAGAAGATAGGGTGTGGGTAAAGCTTACTCCACTGGCGAGGGTTTACAGCGAAAAATATTTGCTGGAAAAGATTGAAACCCATAAAAAGCAAGATGGGTGGTTCGAGTTCACTCTCGTTGACCTTTTCAAATTTTTTGGAACTTTAGTCTACTCGGATCATCGTAGTCCGTTTGTAGACAACAAAATCTTTTGTGAGTCGCCATTTTGATTATTTTAAGCCCCGTAGCAATACGGGGCTTTTTTCTTGGGTGGGGGGGTCAACAATTATAGTTCGACATATTTTGTTAACACAATTCAAAGACAAAACAGCGATTTCACATAGTGAAATCGCTGTTTTGTATGAGATTGACAAGGTTGTTGCGTTGTTGTAATTTGAAGGGCAGAATAGTCCGCCAAACTGTTTCGATTATATGAAGCTATATTCTGACTGGTTGAAGCCTTTCAGAATGGTTTGAAGACCCATCCCTAATCTCCCATTCTGGCATTTGAAAGAAACAAAAAAGTGAATATGATTGAAAAATACAAGAAACTGCTTGATTCTGTGGCTATCACATTGCAAGAATCTTACAGCAAAAACTTCAACATCAACCTTCGGGAAGAGTTTGGGGAAATGGTTAAGGCGATTAAGAAAATTCAATTCATTTGGAGAGCTTGGCTTGTCGGGCTTACGTTGTATTGTCTCGCCGCATTTATTGTTTTGATTATACGGCCTATCATTACAAACGAGGAATCAATAATCAGAGTTCTATATTCTACCCTTTACTTGATTATTTTGATGTCGCCACCTGTTACTGCGCTTGTATTGGTAATCCGCAAAACTAACAAACTAGACAAAATTATATCAGAAGCAGAACAAAAGCTCGATGCCTTTGAAAAGGTGATTGATGTGCTTGATCCGGCTGATCTTCGTGCCGGAACAATTAGAAGCCGTGGGGTTTTAACAGAGTCAGGTATTCGAGAAACATTGATAATTTTGGTGAAGAAACTCCTATTTTTTCAGCAATCATTGCAGTTTGCGAGCGGCTGCCCATATTCCACAGTTCGAGAAGTTGAGGAATTGTGTATAATAGGCGATTCATTGAGTCTCAGGCTAGATGTTTGTATCAGTGCGGCAAACTCGGTTCGCATTTCGTATCAACGTCTAAGAGTTGTTCGGGATGTGGAAAATCAGTGCAAGTATGGCGCTAAATAGCGAATTCGATTTCAGGCCTCGTAGAAATACGAGGCTTTTTTCTTGACATAAATTTCAAAAAGAGTAATTTGAGGGTAGAATAGTCTGCCAAACTGTTTTGGATTGCATGAGGTTGAATAATCTCACTGTCCTTTGAACGGCCACAGAAAATTGAAGAAATGAAAAGCTTGATAATCGACCTGAAAACAAAGCCCGAGGATGCCCTAAGACTTCCCAAGGGGAGCGTTCTTGTTCCACTTACAATCGAAGGAGCAAAATCTAAGCCGCTAATGGCGACTAGCTTCAGCCCCGAAAATGTTGTCGAAGTCGTCGGTTTAATCCAAAGTTCTGGTGGCGAGCAACAAACATTCTATAGTCAGGCTGGGATTATTGTCTTCGCTGGCAATAATCTTGGTTGGGGCATGGGTGGGGGTTATACGCTTGGGTCGTAATTTCGCAGAATTTATCTTGATTAACCTATCATAGTTGTGATAGGTTTTTTTCTTAGGTGGGTTTTGCTTCGCAAAACCCACCCTTTACATTTACTCATAGAACATTTTGAACAATTACAACATTTATAACAATTTTAATACCTAGAGCTCGACTTTGTTTCCTTATGAGCGAAGCGAATTAGGAACACAAGAAGTGCTCTCGTGGTATAACCGCTAGTGTGATATAATTTGCTCATTAATAAATTAATTTTGAGGTCTTTTTGAGCAAAGATTTCAAGAATTCTGCAGACTGGATTCCGTGAAGTCGGGGAAGGACCCGACTGCAAGACCGGAGGCTGACGAGCCGAGGTGTGGCCAGAAGATTTTTCACCAGAAAAATACTTGTGGCCTAAATCCGGAATGACAGAAGGGAGAGGCTTGAGATTTTAAAAACCCCTGAGGTGAAATTTCAATTTTTGATTATAGGCCTAATTGCAACACAAATTCTCATGGATTGCCGATCAGGTCGGCAATGACAGAAGGGAAAAGGGTGGCAAAGAGGATTATAATCAAGGATTGAATTTACTAGGGGAGCGCTCGGAAGTAAAGACCCGCATAATAAATAATGATTAAAAAAGAATTTTCATTAGAGGTTGGTGGTAAGAAACTTACTGCTGAATTTAATGACCTAGCCGACCAGACAAATGGTTCGGTAATAATGAGATACGGCGAAACTGTTGTATTAGTGACAGCCTGCCTTGGTAAAAATGAGAAAGACGGAGATTTTTTTCCTCTAACTGTAGATTTTGAGGAGCGTTTTTATGCTTCTGGTAAAATTTTGGGAAATAAATACCAAAGACGAGAAGGAAAACCTTCAGATGAAGCGATTTTATCGGGAAGAATTATTGATCGAACAATTCGACCACTTTTTGATCAGTATATCCGCCGAGATGTGCAGGTTGTAACAACAACTCTTTCTATTGGTGAAGATGATCCTGATGTTTTGGGACTTATTGGCTCATCACTCGCTCTTGGAACTTCCGATATCCCTTGGAAAGGCCCTGTTTCTGGGGTTCGACTCGTTGCATTTAAGGATGAAGAGGGTTTTACTGTTAATCCAGTTTTTGGATATGATGAAAATCCAGAATATTTGATGGAGATGTTTGCTTGTGGAAAAGATGGAAATATAAACATGATTGAAGTTGGTGCAAAAGAAATTAGTGAAGAGATGGCAGAAAAAGCACTTGCTAAAGCAAAGGAAGAAATAGAAAAGATTCAAATTTGGCAAAAACAAATAATTTCAGAAATCGGAAAAGTAAAAGTTATAATTCCTGCACCTATATTACCAGAGGAAGTCATTTCTTTATATAAGGAAAATATTGAACCAAAACTTTACGATGCAGTTTTCTGTGGAGTGGCTGGAAAAGGTGCGATTCATGATCTTGAAGATGAATTTGCCGAAGCGTTGAAAGCTAAAGAAATTGATGGCAAATCTATCAAGCTCGCACTTTCATTTTACCAAGACAAAGTTGATGAAGTGATTCATAAAGGTGCGATTGAAGATAATAAAAGAGCCGATGGACGTGGGTTTGACGAAGTACGGTCTCTTTTTGCACAAGCAGGAGGAATTTCAAACATAATACATGGAGCTGGAATATTTTATCGAGGAGGAACACATATGCTATCAATGCTTACTCTCGGTGGTCCTCAAGATTCAATGACTGTAGAAGGGGCTGAAGAAACTTCTTCAAAACATTTTATCCATCACTACAATTTTCCTCCTTACTCAGGTGGTGAAACAGGTAGAATGGGTGGGACAAATCGAAGAATGATCGGTCACGGAGCTCTCGCAGAAAAAGCGTTGAAAGCAGTAGTACCTGAGAAGCCTGGCTTTCCTTACACAATAAGACTTGTAGCTGAATCAATGGCTTCAAATGGCTCAACATCAATGGCGGCTGTTTGTGCGGGATGTATTGCTATGATGGATGGTGGAGTACCTATCAAGGCTCCTGTGGCGGGTATAGCATCTGGTCTTATGATGAGGGATGAAAATAATTATAAAGTTTTAACTGATATTCAAGGCCCTGAAGATGAGTTTGGTGATATGGATTTTAAAGTTGCTGGTACTAAAGAGGGAATCACTGCAATTCAAATGGATATTAAAGTAGATGGAATTCCACTTCCAGTTCTTGCAATTGCATTGCAAAAAGCAAAAGATGCAAGATTTAAGATTCTTGATGTTATGACTTCAGCTATTCCTGCTCCACGTCCAAACATTTCTGAAAATGCTCCAAAAATAGTTACGATTGTGATTAATAAAGAATTGATTGGTGCTGTGATTGGTCCTGGCGGAAAAGTTATTAAAGAAATTCAAGAAAAGACTGGGGCAGAATTAAATATTGAACAAGATGGAACTGTTTATATCACAGGGAAAAATGGTTCTGCAGATTTAGCTCGCGAAATGGTGTATAATCTTACAAGAGAATTTAAGCCCGGAGAAAAATTTACAGGAAAAGTTACTCGGCTTATGGATTTTGGTGCATTCGTAGAGTTTGCTCCAAATTCGGAAGGAATGGTCCATATTTCAGAGATTGCACCTTTTCGTGTTTCAAAAGTTTCTGATGTGTTACGTGAAGGAATGGAAGTTCCTGTAATGATAAAAGAAATTGATGAGAAGAAAAGAATAAATTTATCTATCAAATCCGCTAACCCTGATTTCATTAAAAACCCATATGGTGAGACGCCAAAAAATTTATCCCTTTAACTAATTATATAAAGTATAATTAGTTAAAGATTAAGTTAAAGTGAGGTGTGTAAATATAAGTTAAACGTTACAAATTAAAATTTCTATTGGAATGGAACCACAACAGGAGAACAAACAAAGTAATAGTAATGAGCCAATAAGGATTATCCCTAACAGAAATGGGGTTGTTCCTTCTGATCAAAATACTGAAGGGAAGAATTTTTTCCATCCAGAAAACAATATGAATAATGTGGCTGAAAAAAAGACTGAAACACCGTTACTTCCTAATGAAGAAAAAAAAATAGCTTTTCATCCATCTGAAAATACTGTTAAGATAAGTCCGATTCATACATATGCTGATGATGTTAAGAATACCGTCCAAAATGATGGGATATCAATGGCGAAGATTGTAATGGCCGAAGCAAAGAAGCAAGAGGCTGAAAGAATGATTGAAGAAGAACTCAGTCCTTCCACTCCTAAGAATAGGAATATTATCGTCTTGAGTGTGATTATGATTCTTGTTGCTTGTGTTGGTTTTGTTGGTGTGTGGTACTTTATAGGCAATAGAAATACTGTTGTTAATCCTGTGGCACAACAACATAAAGTTTCGATTATTCCATATGATGAAGAGTTTGACATTACTTTAGATTCCATAGAAAGAAAGAAAGTAGTAGAAGGTTTGTTGCAAGCAAAAAAACAATCTTATCAGAGTGATACATCAATTGTGTATACACCAGTTGCCTATAAAGAATCTACAAGCACATCATTGGTTAGTACAAATTTATTTTTGTCTATGCTTGATGTAAGAATATCTTCAGCTCTCATGCGGGCCTTTGATAGTACTTTTATGTTGGGAATAAATAAAAATGCTGATCAAGTTAGTTCTTTCATTCTCCTTACATCTGGTTCATTTAATCAGATGTATGCAGGAATGTTGGAGTGGGAAACTGCTATGGCAGATGATATCGGAGATTTATTTTTTACTAAAGCTGATTTGGTAGAAGTTCCTCCTGTAGCAACTTCCTCTTCTGTTTCTGCTTCAACAAGTAAAGCTCTTGTGTTAAGTACTAGTACTATGAGTACAAGTACATTTGTAGGTACGAATACTGGAACGACAAGTGTTTTGACTCAAGTTGGGACTACGTCAATTGTTGTTGCTAGCACTTCCTCAAGTACACCAATTGTAAACGAAGCTGATTTTAGGGAATTTAAATCAAGGTATATCATCGCTAACTCTTTGATTTTTAAAGATGAGATTTTCAATAATCGAGATATGAGAGTCCTCAGAACAACTTCAGGGAAGATATTGATGTACTACACATTTATTAATGATAGAATATTACTTATAGCAAAAGATCTTGGGACATTAGATGAGATAGTGAAAAGACTTGCCACAAGTCAATTTAAACAATAGAATAGTCATATGATTAAAGATACAAAGCATTTCAAAGAAATATTGGAAAACCAGAAGGTTCAATTAGAAGCTGATCTTTCTGGTATTGGCAGGAGAGATCCAAAAAATCCAAATGATTGGGAAGCTACTGTTACCGATCTAGACGTATTACCTGCTGACGAAAATGATGTAGCAGATATGTTTGAAGAACTCGAAGGTAATAAAGCCCTGATTAACGCTCTTGAAGAACAGTTGAGAGAGGTTGATGAAGCTTTGACAAAAATAGGTACTGATAAGTTCGGTATTTGTGAGGTTTGCGATAAGGAAATTGAAGACGATCGAATGGATGCAAATCCTTCCGCAAAAACCTGCAAGGAGCACATGAATTAAAATAAGGAGCGTACCCGCGACTATATTTTAATTCACCCCGCCCTTCTTTAAGTATTTAAGGGCGGTGGTGGATAACACGTAACATATAACAAAATACAAACCCACCGCGCCAACAGCGCGGTGGGTTTAGGTTTTGTGACTTAATTTTTCATGATTTGCGTATTTAGAAATAGTGTGGTATGGTTTTAGAGGAAACTTTTGTCAATAAGGGATTGGCCAAAGTGTTCTTCGGAAACATCACATATACACTATAGACGAAACTACCTCACACGAAGATATAAGATTTGAAAGAATGACAGAAATCGCTTCGTTTTACGATGATTTTGAAGGAGCTATGGAGCTTCTGAAAAAAACTAGTGAAACTAAGCTAACTCAAGGCTTTCTTGCGTTAGAAAAGGAGTTGTATGAAAAACGTAAGCAAAACGGTTTGAAGTCACCTCTTTACATCTTGGAACTTACATTAGACGAAACTTCAGTCTACCGAGATGCGGGACATAGCTTGGGGCTTCCCGCATACCAAGCCGAGATGTATTATCAAGGAACTGGAAGTTAATCAAATCTGCAAGAAAAGCTTAAGCGCACGACCTTTTGGTACGGCGCTTTTTTATTTAACTCTTTATATATTAGATGATATTTATTTTGAATATTTTTTAAAATCGAATTACAATGTATTTAACACTTCAATTAAATAATCTCTGCTCAGGACTAAATTTTCTAGTAGAGAATCTTCTCCTTCATCTCTCGATTTACCCTCGTAAAAAGAAACTAGATCATTAAAGAATTCTAGTCTAAATTGAATGTATTCTTTTTTATTTAACTCTGTCTTTTCTAAATCCTGAAGTTCTGACTTCAAACAAACTAAACAGCAACCTTTTTCGCCTTTATGCTCATTATGTTCTCGTATTTCATGGGCTAGGCCAAGTTCCCTATATTGCTCGGGATAATTACTACTTACAGAAATCAATCCCTCTTTACTATAGCTTGCGAAAGTTTTTGGCACATTAGCGACTTTTCCTAACTCATCTTCTTTAATTATTAAATAAGTATAGGTTATTCCGTCGTGGCCTAATTCTCGAATTTCCTCAATGTATTGTTTTGCCCAACTCGGTATTATTGTTTCAATTTTTACTATCGGGTTCCCTATTGTATTTGGATTTGGGTCTTTCATTTATATTTAATTTAGTTTTTTATAAAAATTCTTGAAAACATGAGCTTGAAAGTCGGCTATGGCTTTACTCTCAACTATTAAGGCTGTCTCTGAATTATAATCTATAAACGCAACTCTGTCTCCGTAGATAATTTGTGTAACATTATGGTCAAATAGACCAAAGTCACTTGGCATTACTTTTATAAATCTATCTAGTTTATCTTCTTTATGTTCCGCAGTTTGTTCGTTTGTGATAACCATTCTCTGAAGTTTCTTTGAGTCGCGGATTCTGCTGTAGTTTCTTGGTACATACTTATCTCTTTTTTCTTGTCCGTCTTTGTTGGAACTTATTCGGTAGAAGGTCTCATCTTTCTTTAAACTTCGTACAACATCATCAAAAACTCTCATTGTGCCACTTTGACCCTCTAGAAACCTTATTTTTATTCCTTTCTTTGTATTTGTCACATATATATCCTCCAAATCTGGAAGAATCTCGAATAAATCAAGTTTCAGGTCCTCAAAAATTGATTCAAGCCTGTTTGGCGGTTCCGCTACATAAAGTATAGTTTTTTCTTTATGTGTTTGTGTTACGAGTTTTTTCTCCAAAAGGGAAGGAATAGCCTTGTAAATAAGGGGTCTATGGATTTTTGTCTTATCCGAAATTGTAGAAATATGGGACGGACCAAGCTCTAAAAGAGCTAGATAAATAGCACTTTCGTCCTTATTTAGTCCTATTTTTTGCAATATTTGTTGTTTATTCATAGAAAGTGAAACTTTTTGTTACACATTTATATTATATAATATCCCTAAAAATATGCAAGTTTTAGTTAAATTTCAAAAAGTGTTACAAATTCATTTGATTGCACAAGTATTTTTTATATTGTCAAGTATAATGATCTTCAGAACAAACAGCACATTCACAACCAACCACCCCAACAACACTATGCAAACAGTAATCCAGCCAGAAGACGTCACCCGAACCTGCCGATGCGGTGGGACAGCTGTAGGTTTTGAACTTACAGAAACCCCCTGCTTCGGAACTGCAGCTCGCACAATCGATGTAAAAGTCCGATGCGAGGACTGCGGTGCCGAGTTCGAGGCTCGGGTTGGTAGAAACGAAGAGAGTAACATCTTCGCGAGCGGGCAAATTGCCTACTACCAACGGAGAAAAGACTGGGCAAGAGAGATTCTTGACCAGCATGGAGTCACTCAGAAGGGTGGATCCATCGAGGCGGAGTTTGAGGGAATCAAACTCAAAGTGTGGATTGGTCCACGCGGAGGAGTGAGGATAGACGGACCTCGCCCTTGGGATTGACCTCCAGTCTCGGAAAGGGAGAAACAACTTCCTGAAACTGAAACAAATTAGCAGGTTCTACCCCTGCTTCTGTCTCGGAATGTGATTCCGACTGATGAGTCTCTCTGCCGAGTGGCAGAAAAAGACGAAACAGGCGTTCTTTACAACCCCACACTACCATGCCAACCATCCATGCTGACGAATTTACTGATCTCGAAGGTGAAGCCTACCACATACCAGACCCAGAAGAACTCGAGAGCTGTCGCGTTGCCGAGAGATGGAACACCGAGTGTCACCAAATACTCCTTAAAAAGGTATTTGGAGAACGCTTCGACGAGGTCATGGGGAAGAGGTAACCCGACTCTTGGAGGAATTAAAACATCCTCCAATTTTAATGCGACCACCAAAAACAAATAAAAGGTGACGGTCACAAGTCCGAAAAAACGCAGAGTGGAATTAAAAGATGATAAGAAAAATAAAAACATTAAGAACACCAGAAACTCTCTTCAAATACGAAGAGCAAATAAAAGCAGGAACACTGCCAAAGTGCTTCTTCTGCTCATCAAAATCATTAAAAGAATATAAATACTGGAAGGTGGTCGAAAATGAATTTCCTTACGACGAGATCGCTAGCAAAAGTCACATCATAGCACCAAAGCGTCACATAACTGAGGGTGGTTTAACAAACAAAGAAATAAAAGAATACAAAAAAATAAAAATGGAGGCACAAGAAGACTACGACGTAATCATAGAAAACAGTATAAAACTAAAATCCATACCGATGCATCATCACTTACACTTGCTGACATTGAAAGAAAGACTGGTCGAAACTAAACGCGATAAAGATATCGCGATTTTTCTTGCCCAACCTACGCCCTTAAATACATAAAGAAGGAAGGGATTAGGGAAATCATAATCACTTCGCTCGTCGATTTCCTTTAAAAAACAAATCACTGTCCCGGAGTAGTTTCTCCGGCTGATGAGTCAATCACACGAGTGTGTGAAAAAGACGAAACAGAATAGTACATTGAAAACAACAAATAAATGAACGCGATAACAATTCCAGAATCAAATGAATCTATCAGAATACCGAGCGTCGAAAAAGATAAGTATAAGACCAATATGCCATTTCAGAATGGAGACGGAAACAACGTGTCTCCTTTTAAGCAATTATTTGGTGGAGAGACTGAGGGTCCACAAGAAAAACATGTTCTATGTGGACTAGACATAAAAATTTCAGATAATAGAGAAGTGCTACTCGAAGAGTTGAGTAAGTTATTTAACTCACGATCTTCGATTCATACGCTCCACGACATTGTTTTTATGCTCAAAATGAGTTCTGGTGTAGAAAAAAAGACGGGAGGACCACTGTTGGAAGACTGGAAGGGAGGTAATCTCTTTTTTGTAAGAATACCTTCAACACAAGGAATAGTTGCTATTACATTGTGTTATACGAGTTCTACAACCGAAGTGGATCGACATAGCCGTTCGGTAATGCTACCAGACATTGTCTACAAAGTGCCTGGATTCTGGAGGGCTCTAGATGTAGTTTTAATCACGAGCAAAGAACAGTTCAAGCCTTTTGTCGAAAAAATGCAAATGTTGGGTTGGTACAGTGAAAAAGTTCGTACATTTATTCGAATTTAGGATAGTTTCTGTTTGAAAATCTAGATTGTTTTAAGATTATTCTCCTTTATTAATGATAAAGGAGCCCCACATCGCGCTTACGCGATGTGGGGTACTGTCTCCATCTGTGAGGTGGACTGATGAGTCTCTCTCACGAGTGTGTGAAAAAGACGAAACAGAATAGTACATTGAAAAAGAAAGGAAAATATGAATATTCTATACAGTTACATGTGCCAAGAAGATTTTTGCGACGATCGGTCTCTTGAAAACTTCGATCTCTGCTTGTATCCCGGAGAGGTATGGTTATCAACCGAACCTCAAAAGATGACATGGCTTGAAGCTATTGAGATTGCTGGAATGCATTCAGCGATCAGACTTCCTCATTATCAAGACATTATAACTGCGGTTGAGAAGTGTAAAAGTAATAATGAGCTTTGTAAATTATTTCCTCCGCTCGAGTCCGGTGAGTTTTGGGCTATTGGTTCTGAAAACTATAATGCAAGTTGCGTGTACGCATGCTGTGTAGTAGCGAATCATAGACAGTTTGAATCTCATCATTCAAAAATAGAGAAGAAATGGGTAAGGTTTATCAAACGAGGTAACCCAGAGACAGATTTACAAAGAAAGAAAAAAGAAGAAAAAAGAGCGAAGTTAATCTATGAAGAAAATTTAGCTCAACGAACTTCAAAAATATTAGGATTAGATACCGAAGAAGGTCGTCAAGATCTTGAAACGCACATTAAACTCATGTCTGGGTGCGGGTTAGGTATTCAGAAACCTCGCTGAGTGTATAAGATGTTTAAAAACCATGCGCACGACCTTTTGGTACGGCGCTTTTTTATTTGCTATGTTATATAATACACAAAATGAAAGATTCAAAAATTATAATTATTGGTGATGCGGGAAGAGGGAAAACTACTTTTGCGGAAAAGCTTTCAGAAAAACTAGGCATTCCAAAATATTCCACAGATGATTTTTTCTGGGAAGTAAAATTTTCAAAACCTCGCGGACAAGAAAAAGATGTGGAGATGGCAAAAGAAGTTTTTGAAAAAGACGAGTGGATTATAGAAGGAGGAACTCGTCGAATGCTTAAAATTGGTATGCCAAAAGCAGATAAAATATTTTATCTAACCTATAAGAATATTTTTCATCAAATTTGGGTTCTTTATAAAAGGAATAGAAGTAGAGATAATGAAAATTTAAAAAATTTATTTGATCTGATTATCTATCAAATCAAAAAGAAATATAAGCTTGGTATAAATAAAAAGCTAGAAAGTTTCGAGGAGATGCTTGCTCCTTATGAAGATAAGGTAATCAGAATGACTTCCTTTGAACAGGTAGACAATTATTTACATGGTTAAATACTATTTTGTATTACTCTTTTTATTTCAAAAATTTCTAAGGGAACGATTTTAATTCCGACTAAGCCTTTTTCTTCAAGCCAGCCACTAACTTTCTTGGTCTGATTTTCTGGCACGCGAATTTCGCGAATATCTTCGCCTTGAAAAGTATCCCAATAAAAATCTTCAAAAGGAATGTGGGTTGCTTTTTCGCCCCTAGATACACTAGTAAGATGTTGCTCTTTGCCTGATGACTCTAAGGTAATCATGCATGGGAAAGGGTGATTTACCTCAAACTGTAATTCTTGTCGCAATTTTTCATTCGATATGGTTGGAAGTATTTTTCCTTCTATCTCTTCTTTTATTGGAGGATATTCTTGTTTATTAAAGTAATCGATCCAAGCTTTTTGAGCTTCTTCACTTATTCCTTTTTTAATCATTTCATCATCAATTTGATCTGTTTTCATTTTCATTCTTTTTGCCAATATCTCCCTCATCTCTTCATGACTTGTTGTATTGAATAATTCAGCAACAAACACTTCAGGTAGGGTTTTTCCTGTTATTTTTTCGGAATCGATCTCTAAATAATTTGCTAGCCCCTTCTTTTTAGCACTCAATCTTGCAAATAATTGTTGGAATGTTTCAGCTGATGGATAATTGGGATGAGATACAGATAAGCCCTTTTGTGTTTGGTCACTACTGTTTGTAGAGCCTGCTTCTCCAGAAAATTTTCCGTGCCCGCCAGATAGTCCGTCCTCCAAACATTTTCGTAATGTATAAGAACTTGTAGAATGCCAAAGTGGTTTTTCTGTCATAACTGGGCTTGAATAATACTCTAGTGTTTGTTTGAATAATCGGATTCTATCTGCTTTTGGTAAGGCGATATCTGCATCCAAAAGTTTGTCTAATCCGTTCTGAAAAGTTTTCTGAGTAACATTTTCACTCCCCAACGGAAAGACCCTATTCTTGAAGTCAGGATTTTCTATGTTTTCTAAAACTATTTTCTCAATCATAAGTCGGTCATATTGTTCGCCCTTTTCTTCTGCTTTTTCAGTAGGGCTATTTACCATATTTTTATGGATTTTATCTCTAACTTCTTCAGAAAGGGGTTGGCCAAGACCTGCTTCTAATTTATCAAGTTCAGTCGTGTATTCTACCTCCTTAATGTTTTGAATTTCTTCGATTTCCACTTTTGATTTCGGCACATCAACTAAGCCATTGAGTTGATGATCAATGGATTCTATGCGACGAAGCCTTTCTTTTGTTGGTGATAGTTCTTCAACTTCAACGTTTGTATTTTCTGCTTTGCTTTCTACTTGTTTTGCCTTGTGTTCTGTATTGTTCATTTTTTTCTATTTTTTATTGATATTTTTTAAAAAAGTAATATCTCTAGTTTTTGTGTACTTCACCTGTAAGGGGGTTGCGTACAAACTGATTTCGCTCGTTGATTCTAGAAGTTTAATCGCTTCATTGATATCAACCCAAATGACTTCCATACCCTCCTCAATTTCGTAAGACAACAAATTTAATTTTCCTTTATCTCCAAGAACATCTGCGACATAGCAAAATGTTTCATTTATTAGTTCTTTTGCTTTCAAATACTCTTTAACAATCCCAACTTCGCCGGTAATTTTTACAGCACAGCCAGCTTCTTCCTTTACTTCACGAATCGCACCTTCCTCTAAGGTTTCACCTTCTTCAACTCCTCCACCAGGAAGTGTGTAATAATTTCTTATTTTGGCATGAACCAATGCAATTTTTCCATCCGTATCAAAAGCAATAACTCGCACAGCTCGTCGATGTTTAAAATTTTCAACCTCTTTTTCAGTTATATTTTCATCGTTTAAAAGCTTGAGTAGTTTCATAGTGTTTAAATAGTATCATTTTTATTGGTTGTCGGGAAACAACATGTCTACAAAAATTTCTGTCATTGTATTTTGACATGTGTGATATAATAAATTTATGTTTGAAAAATATCTTGAAGATTTAGGTTTATCAGAGAAGGAAGCAAAGGTTTATTTGTCGCTTTTGGAAGTGGACAATGATTCCGTGCTTGATTTAGCTGAGAAAACAAAAATTAATCGTACTACCATTTATCCAGTCCTCGAATCTCTTGCAAAGAAGGGACTTATTTCTGAAGTGAAAGTTGATAAAAAGGTTCGTTTCCAAGCTGAACCACCAGAAAGACTTGAAACTTATGTGGAAAGACAAAAAATTGTACTTGAAGAGCATGCAAAAAGGCTGAAAGATGTTATTCCACAGTTAAAAAGCATATACAAGGAAGATTCAGAGAAGCCGATTGCGAAGTTTTTTGAAGGGAAAGATGGAGTTATAAGCATGACCGAGGAGCTTTTAACATCAAAAGAAAAGGATGATGGTGTTATGTACATGATTTACAATAAAGACATGCTTGAAAAGCTTTTTACTGATGCTGATACTAAGAGATTTAGGGAGTTGAGAGTAAAAAAGAATGTTAAAGGTAAATCTATCTATACATATACAAAAGGGGAGCTGGATCGAATTGAAAACCTAGGAAATAGACTTAAAATTGATGAGAATAAGTTTCCCATCAGCTGTGACATTACAATTTTTGGAAATATGGTGAGAGTGGCCACACTGAAGTCATCTGTTGGGGGGATCATGATTTACAATAAAGACTTTGCAGACACTATGAAATCCTTGTTTGAGTTGGCTTTTGGAAAAATTGAATAAAACTTAGCCCGGTTCCTTCGTGAGGAACCGGGCTGTTATAAATTTGACTTCTGCTAGATGAACCCAGCTGGGTTTATCAAAAAGAGGTCAAGAAACAATAAGACATCTTTGTTTGATTGATGCGTATTTTGTTTAGTCATTCATCTGTGGTGTTGTGTTGGAACAATAACTCATATGGAAGGTATGAACGTCACCTTTTAGTACTCAGAGACCTGTCGCGAAACCTATGCCTAGGTTCACGACAGGCCACCTTTCCCTCGGGGTTAGTCCGGCATAGATACCTCCTTTTTGAGAGTCGTTTGAACTGCTGGCTTTGGGGCCAGAATCACAGTCAAACTCTGCTTACGAGTATAGCATAGCCGAGTTTTTTGTCAAGCGATTTAGACATTTAATATAATTAAGCAGATCAAGCTATATTTTTGATAGATTATAGTGACAAAAAATATAAACACAAAGTATAACATTTTGTGTTTTTTGTAAATGATAAATGAGGTTCTGTTGTAACTCATTTACTTTTCTAGGTCAAGAATGTGGCTATAAATAAGCCCTATTTTGATTTTATAAAAAGAAAGTGTCAAAGATACTTGACAAAAATACAAAAAAGACTATAATACAACACAGATAAATAGACATAGGAAATATAGTCCAGAACTGAGTTGAATCTAGGCCGTAAACTAGGATCAACAAATTTCAACTAAATTCCAATCTGTTCTTCATAACCAACAAACCAACCCCAATACCCCAAACACTGCAATGAAAACATTCCAAGAAATGCTGATCGCCCGAGCCCAGAAGCTGAAAGAGGAAAATAATTACCTCGCCGTCACACTGAAAGCGGGAGGGGTTCTCCGTGGGACGGTGGCTGATGTTGGCTCCGACTTCCTTGTACTCGACATCTACTGTGGCCACATTGCCAGAGATGAGAGTACTGTCATTAAGACAGAGGAGGTTGCGACCTTCACCCTCACCTAAGAGGCACGGTAGGGAGAAACAACTTCCTGAAACTGAAACAAATTGACGGATACGTTCTATCCGTCCTCTGTCTCGAAGTGTGTACTTCGACTGATGAGTCAGAAATGACGAAACAGAAACAGTTCTTTAATAAAAATAGAAAATTCCTTGCACCACACCCTGTGCTCACCCCTTCGACAACCTCGCAAAAAAATATTGAGGATCAGGTGGGCTCAGGATTTGGTGCAGGGAGTTGTTGCGACCCCAAAGCACGAGTTAAGGCAGATGCAAACTGCTAATAAATAAACAAAGCATGGGAAAAGCCAAGTAATGATCAAAGACGAAAGTCGCTCTGATGAGGTAATTTTAAACTACCTTTTCAACCAGAGCTCTTAACCTTCTGTGAAGAAGGGGAAGTTTATCTCTTTCTGAGATAACTGTCCTTGTGATCAGGCAAACCCAGGTGTCTCATGTTGAATAGGGGCATCATCGCAACTTATTTTTAAGGAGTTAAAGGTCCCTTAAATATAAAATACTGTTACATCCGCTACCATGTCATGCTTTTATTGGTGTTCCTGAGACAAAAGATTGTCTCCGTTCTTAACCAGAAAGCATCGTTAGTGCACATGGCGCTTTACCGGGAGAGGTGTAGCCTCCAGTTTAAAGTTTTCTAGATAAAAAAACTAACCTTACTTTTCTTTTCAGCAGGTTTTAGATAAACCGCCGGAGTGGTAGCTGCTTATTGCGCTCCTCCGATACTGTCCACGAATGTGATTCGTGCTGATGAGTCTCCTTGCTAAGTGGCAAGAAAAGACGAAACAGTTGTACCTTTCCAAACTAAATACAGATATGAATATCCAACAAATTATCGAAAAAAGAAAATCCCAGGTGGTCCTATTTGACATCGATGACAATTCGATGAAGGAGCTTACCGAGATGCAATTCACCTTCAACGGTTTCAACGTCACCGATTCAACAGAGAAAGCAACGGTGACGATTGCTGACAAAGAGGAAAAGAGGAGTCGGCACAAAGGAAAACCGGTTTTCGTCTTGGATGAGTCCAAGGGCTTTGGGGCCTTCAGGGAGGCGATGGCTTTTGTGGAGGAACAACTCATTGTCAAATAGCGGTACCTCCGCTAGGTTCTCGATTAACCTTAAAATCGTCTCTGTCGACAAATGTGTATTTGTCCTGATGAGTCAGAAATGACGAAACAGATCCTAAACAGTATTAAATACTGTCGGGCAAGAGTTCTTTAATAAAAATAGAAAATTCCTTGCACCACACCCTGTGCTCACCCCTTCGACAACCTCGCAAAAAAATATTGAGGATCAGGTGGGCTCAGGATTTGGTGCAGGGAGT
>CAIZIN010000046.1 GCA_903933085.1 uncultured bacterium | reverse complement strand
CCCACTTTGCTTTACCAAAACTGTTTCTAAATTTTCAAATTCTTTTTTATAAAATACAAACAGCGATTCATCCACTTCTCGATAAAATGATTCGTCCTCTACTTGATTTGCATATTTCATAAGGGTCCAAGCTTTTCCATAAGCCCAATCTTTACCAAGACTCGGAACACGTCCCATCACTTCTTTACTCCAAAATCGCTTCTCACGGTTTTCTTTATATCTTATTCTTGAAACCCAACTTACAACTCCACCCCAAGTTTTCTCTGTTATTCCATATGTAAACAAAAATTGAGCAAATTCTTTTGAATTAGAATATATTGATTTAGAATAATCTGAAAACGTTACAACCTCATCCAAAGTGACAATATCAAAAATATCAATACTAATTTTTTCCCTTCGCATTATTATAAAACGAGAAATATCTTCCTTAGGGATACCAAGCCTCTCTAAAACAATAAGGCCAAGTGGAGAATAGATGTAGCCTAAAATAACATCATTTGCAGGAGTCTCAAACATTATTTTTGATACATCGTAGGTAACAGGAAAAAATGAAGTGCTATTAATTTTTCTAGCACGAGGTACTGAAAGTTTAAAGATATGAGAATAATAGAAAGCTTCAATTAAACACATTTTAATTGCAACAAGACAAGTAAGTAAGAAAACCCCACGCCATATAAAAATGTTTTTCTCTATTAAGACTGGCGGAAATATAATCACAACAGATAGAATCAAAGCACCAAACAAGCTGAGTTTTCGAAAAACAGATCTAGTTTTTGGGCTCATAAAATTATCCAACAAATATGCCGGCCTATAATTTTCTGCAAATTTTTGTAATTCTTTATATTTCATAATTATTATTTGAATAGAGCACTAATACCAAAAAATGCTAATGAGATTAGAATAAACGGAATAAGTATCCAAATTAAAAATGAAACTGATACAACAAGGAAGGTCACAAAAAAACAAACTAAAGCAAAGAAAAGCAGTATAGTTCTCATAATAATACCAACAATTCTCATTAGGGTATTTACAACAAAAGTAGAAGCAACGGCTTCAATATCAAAACCCTTCTTATATCCCTCACCCATTCTTTCCCAAGGAGAGAAAAAAGTTCTAAGCGTATCCGGTACAGAAAAGAAATGCCACAAAAACCAAAATATGTTTCCAAAAATTCTAAACATATCAAGAAATGCAGTGGAGTAATGCCAGAGCAAATATATCGGAACAAGTTTAATAGCATTCATACTTCACTATTATACTTCCATTCACTAAAAACGTCACCTGTTTTTTGTCATACCGTCTGTCATTCCTGCGAAGGCAGGAATCCAGTCTGAAAATATTCTTAATAAAAATCTAAACTTAAATCATTCCAGTTTGGATTAATGCTTTCAATTAAGCTCAATTTCCATTGTCGTTTCCACATCTTCAATGCTTTTTCTCTAGATATAGCACTCTCTACATCATCTGTTGATTCAAAATATACAAGTGTGCTTATGTTGTATTTCTTAGTAAACCCATCTACTACCTTACCTTTATGTTCATCAATTCTACGCTCTAAATTATTAGTCACTCCGATGTACAAAGTTCCATTTTTACCACTCGCTAGAATATATACATAATAATTCTTCATAAATTCAATAAGACTGGATTCACAAGTATTTTTCTGATGAAAAATCTTCTGAACACACCTCGCCTCGACAGGCTCCGGTCTTGCAATCTGATACCCATCAGATTTCACCTGCCTTCGCAGGAATGACACCCTTTATTTTATACCTATTTTTGCTTTATAAAAAATTTTATTTCCAAAACGCATATCTATATAATCTAAAGAATTCAATGTTGATGTGGAGGAAGAAAATTCCTTACTTTTAATGATAGTGAACATATTATTGTATATATCATCATAAGACATCTTTCTATTCAATAATATACGGACACCAGAGGAAAGCAAAAGGTCAAAATCACCTTGTTCTTTTAATTCTGCACCAACAATAGAAATACCTAACTTATTTGTTGTCTGTTTAATAAAAGCTTGAAAGACCAAAAAATCTTTAACGGTAAAAATTTGAGCACCTAGAGGATCTTCTTTATCTAATTTGCCCCTATACATAAAATATACATTACCTGAAAAGAAAGGCGCTCTAGCAAAAACAATACCAGAATTATCAACGAAATAGCATTCTGGAACATCACCCTCTTTTGCATCACTACACCAAAGTGCTTCTGGTTTTCTTTCTCCAATTTTTATTGAGATTTTCTTAAAACCAACTCGACTAATACTCAAAGTAGAAATTCCTGGGAATCTTTGTATTAAAGTACTGTTTAATTTTTTTACACTATATAGAAAAGTATTAGATTTTGGAATAACCCAGAGATAATTTCCAGACAAAGATTCATCTACAGTATTTTGAATTTCATTTTTATCTATAATATTCGCGCCTTCAATATTTGTTTCTTTAATTTGAATAGCACCAATTCGAAGCAGTAAAACTACACCGACAATAATTAAAATAATTAATGCACCAAAAATCAGTGTCATTCTTTTTGCAAAAAGACGACGTCTTTCCCAAACTTCTGCTGATCTATATTTGATCCTGGCCATCTATATTTCCAGTTACATTTTCAGTTGTAGATTCAATTGTTTTTTCGGCTTCAACTATAGTTTCAGGAACTATCTCATTCTTTTTTCCAATTACACTTTTCCCCATATATTTCTGAAGAACTTCGGGCACCAAAATTGAACCATCTTCTTGTTGATAATTTTCCATTATCGCAATCAATGAACGAGGAGTTGGAATAGCTGTACAGTTCAAGGAGTGAACAAAACGCATTTTACCTTCTGCATCTCGATAACGAATATTTAATCGTCTTGCTTGGAAATCATGAAAATATGAAGCGGAACTAATTTCTCGATATGTTTTTTCGGACGGAATCCAAAGCTCAATATCATACTTTTTCACCTGACCAAGACCAAGGTCACCACCACAGTTTGCAACAGTGTGATACGGAATACCCAAACTTTGAATGAAGGCTTCTGTATTTGAATTTATCTCTTCATGATATTTTACAGAAATCTCATGACTTGCTTCACAAAGCACCACTTGTTCTAGTTTATAAAACTCATGTACTCGCATTAAACCTTTTGTGTCTTTACCATGACTTCCTGCCTCTCGTCTAAAACATGAAGAAAATGAAAGCATCTTTTTTGGAAGATCTTTAATATCCAAAACTTCATCGGCATAATAGTTCATTGTAGCAACCTCACCAGTACCTGCTAAATAATCATTGTCTTGTGTTTTATATAAATCTTCTTCACCTTGAGGAAGATAACCTGTACCAAGTAAAGATTCTCGTCTTACCAAGGCAGGAACAATCATCGGGTCAAGTCCTCGAGCTGCAAAAAATTCCATACCGTATTGCCATAAAGCCATACTCAATCTTGCTCCATCATTTTTCAAAAAATATCCACGGAAACCAGAAACTTTAGTGCCTCTTTCAAAGTCCGCCATATCATGTAGAGCAGAAAGCTCTATGTGACTTTTTGGTGTAAATGAAAATTCTGGAATATTTCCCCAAGTTTTAACTTCTTGATTGTCAGCATCACTCTCACCTTCTGGCACAGTCATATCAGGAATGTTTGGAACTTGAACCATAAGCTTCTGCCATTCAGCCATTACTTCTTTCAATTTTTCTTCTTCTTTTTGTAAATCATTTTTTACAAGTTGCATCGCATAAACAAATTTGTCTTTTTCTTCCTGAGGAGTACCAATAATTTTTCGGCTAACATCATTCTGCTCAGCTTTCTTTTTTTCAATAGAAGCAAGAAGCTCTCGTCTTTTGTCGTCGACTTCGATAAGCGCATCGACATTGAAGTCCATACGCTTTTTTTGTGCACCAAGGGTAATAAGCTCTTTGTTATCTCTGATGAATTTAATGTCTAACATATTAGTCCTATAATAACAAAATTGTGTATTTATGGCTATAGGCTGTGTCATTCCCGCGAAGGCGGGAATCCAGTCGGTAAAATCCGAAATTCGAAGCACGAAATCCGAAACAAATACTAAATTCAAAATTTTAAATTATAAACAATAATTCACTATGCAGATTAGTAACGGCCGTCACTAATCTGCATAGTACCAAAAGACCAAGAATATCTATGTATCTAATATTCACGACCGTGAATATTAGATACATATAAAAATCAAATACATCTAATTGCGCGGTCGCGCACTTAGATGCGTACAACATTTAAAAGTAATTAAAGTTTTTGTGATTATAATTTGGTATAATTTTTATACGTATGTCATCCTCGGGTACTCCCGGGGATCCAAGTCTAGAATTTTCAGACTGGATTCCGGCCTTCGCCGGAATGACAGAGGAACAACATGCGACTCGAAATCAAAAAACTATCACGCGAGGAAATTCCGGAAAGTTTAATGGAAATTCCACAGCCACCAGAGCAAATGTATTTGGTAGGTAATATGCCAACTGAAGGTAATAGGCTTTTGGCTGTAGTTGGCTCACGAAAATATTCCAACTATGGGAAAGAGGTTTGTGAGAAATTGATTGAAGGATTAAAAGGACAGCCTGTAACAATTCTTTCTGGCCTGGCTCTTGGTATTGATTCTATAGCCCATCGATCTGCACTCGCTAATAATATTCAAACAATTGCTATTCCCGGCTCAGGACTTGATGAGTCTGTACTCTACCCCACTTCACATTTAAATCTAGCAAAAGAAATTATTGAAAAAGGCGGTGGTTTACTTTCAGAATTTGAACCAGACTTTCATGCAACACCCTACAGTTTTCCAAGAAGAAATAGAATCATGGCAGGACTTGCTGATGCTGTGCTGGTGATAGAAGCTGAAAAAAAATCTGGAACACTCATTACTTCTCGTCTTGCCACCGATTACAACAAAGATGTATTTGCTATTCCTGGTTCTATTTTTTCAAAAGCCTCTGAGGGTCCACACATGCTCATTCGTCTTGGGGCCACACCAATTACTTGTGTAAACGATTTACTCGAAGCCCTACACCTTGAACCAGAACAGCAAACTTTAAATTTCGATGAATGTACTCCCGATGAATTAAAAATATTAAACCTTTTAGACTCACCAATTTCTCGTGATGAGCTTTTTGAAAAAGCCAGAATTGAAATCCAAACATTAAATTCAATTTTGATGATGTTAGAGATTAAAGGTTTTATACAAGAAACATCAGGACTAGTGAGTTTGAAATAATTTAAATATGTTTGACATATTTTCTACACCTACTAATATACACTTGTATAGTTCAACTAAACCTAGGAGATAAATATGTTTCATCACTTGATAGGATTAAGAGTTATGATCAAGACTACAGAACCACACAAGACAAACTTTGTTGGAACATTAGTAAGTTGCATTGGTACAACCCTGTGGTTGGAGAATATCACACCAGTGCGAGGAACACGCCCGTTCAATGATCAGGGTATCAACTTCGCTAGTCGCACCTTCGAAAGTATCGAATCAGTTGCAAACCCTGATGACGATCCGACAGGAAGCCCTCCACGAGCTTTAGGGTAAAGTATCGAAAGTCGTTCAGTAACATGAATGACTTTTTCTTTATGTTGACAAACAGCCTTCCTTCTGGCATTATGCAAAAAGAACGGGGAATGGTTTCCTCGAGTGAAACAGTAACAAAAATATGAAGATTATCCCAGAAAAAGGCGATGTATTCCAAACTCACGAAAAGGGAGAATACTGCATTTTTATCAGCCCCAAAAGCGCCATCTTTTACAAAGTTGGACAAAAGGGAAACTCGACAAAAAGTTTGAGGGACGTCTCTGAAGCTCAAGTTTCGAGCTATACCCCCACACTTATCTCGGATGCTAAAGGTATTCCAATCCAAGTTGTAGACATTTTCGAATGTGTTCGACTTGCTTTGGGACTTAAGTTCTTCCCATTCTCCGGCAAGCCAAAGGCTCCGCCAGTACTGCCGACTGCATCAATATCGCGCCCACCAACACCGTAATGTCGCCCACACCTCAATGCACAACATTGAGGTGTTTTTCTTATCTGATTTGACAAATCCCATTTCTGCGAGCAATATCTAAATCAGAAAGAGGAGCTACTTCCTCAAAAGAACATAATTCATTAAATATATGGCTAAAATCATCCTTGAATTATTTGACAGATTCACCTTAAGAGAACTTTCTAGTGAACATGTTTGCATTGTGGTATCACCAACCGAGGCAATTCTACTCGAAAAGACAAATAAAGGTGAATGGTGTGTGAACAATATAAATCTCCCAGCTCAAGAAAAATTTGTTCTTACAGATTCAGTTCCTAAGGAAATGCAAGTGGTTATCACAGCTATTCATTTGGCAATCAACTGTCAGAAACACACTTAAAAATAATATTCTCCACATCATAAATGTGGGGATTTTCTTTATCTTAAATTATTTAAATTTGCATTTATACATATATATGTGTAATACTCTAGATTAAAGACTGAATTACCAACATTGCTGAACGCGAATTAGCCTGGATTTCCGCATTCGCGAGAATGACAATCAGGACCACATTAAATTTTGGAAATAAATTATTCACAGAAGCTAGAGCCTAGTGCCTAGTGCCTAATTACTAACACATGAAACTACTAATCGTTGAGTCGCCAGCAAAGGCGAAGACAATTTCAAAATATTTAGATGGCGCTTACGAAGTAAAAGCGTCTGTTGGTCATATTCGTGATTTACCAAAAAGCAACAAACAAGCCATCGATATTCCAGCTGGCTTTATTCCGCATTATGAAATTTCAAAAGGCAAAGAAAAAGTTGTGGCCGAAATTCAAGCCCTTGCAAAACATGCAGATGAGATAATCCTCGCAACTGACCCCGACCGTGAAGGTGAAGCTATTGCTTGGCACCTATCCGAGCTGATAAGCTCGAGAAATACGAAATCCGAAGCACGAAATTCGAAAAAAGAAAAAGTAAAAATTCAGAGAGTTACATATCATGAAATTACTAAGGAGGCTATCGAAGAGGCTTTGAAGCATCCTCGTGAAATTGATATGAATTTAAAATATGCTCAGGAAGCACGCCGAGTTCTGGATAGACTTTTCGGCTATGATCTTTCGGGTTTGATTTGGAAAAAAGTCCGCTATGGGCTTTCTGCAGGGCGAGTTCAATCCCCTGCTCTTCGTATTATCGTTGAACGAGAAAGAGAAATACAAGCTTTTAATCCGGAAGATTACTGGGCAATCTCTGGAGAATTTAAAACAGAAAAAAAAACCAACATCTCACTTGTGTGTGAAGAAGAGCCACGAGATAAAAAAGAAGTGGATCGAATTTTGGCTGAGGCCGAAAAAAATAAATGGAACGTTGTTGATATTAAAGAAACAAAAGTAAAACGTGCTCCAAAACCACCTTTCACAACTTCAACACTACAACAAGCTGCAAGTTCACGCTTAGGCTACACACCTTCACGAACTATAGGACTTGCCCAAAAGCTTTATGAGGCTGGACACATTACATACATGCGTACCGACAGTGTTAACTTGAGTGTAAAATCTGTTGAGCATATTTCCGAATTTATTGTTAAAAATTATGGAAAAGAAAACCTAACACCAAGAACTTTTGCAACAAAAAGCAAAAACGCACAAGAAGCTCATGAGGCAGTCCGACCAACACATATTGAAAAAGAAAGTGCGGGAGCAAATGATGATGAGAAAAAACTCTACAAATTAATTTGGCAAAGAGCTCTCGCTTCACAGATGACAGATGCGGATATTTTACGCACAAAAATTGTAGCGAATATTCATGGAGCCACAATCCCCGCTTTTTCTGTTGGTGGCTCTCGAACCCTTTTCCCCGGCTGGCTTATCGCCGACCCACAAGCTAAAGGTGATGATATTGAACTTCCAAAAGTAAATATCGGCGAAGAACTTGATTTACTTTCTATCAACGCTGAAGCTAAGCAAACACAACCACCGGCAAGATATAGTGAAGCTGGGCTTGTGAAAGAACTTGAAAAACGAGGAATCGGAAGACCTTCAACATATGCAAGTACAATTAAAACAATCCTCGATAGAGAATATGTTGAAAAGGTTGGTAGTGCATTAAAGCCAACAGATACAGGTGAAGTGGTAAGTACTTATGTGGAAAAGAATTTTGAAAAATATATTAGTGATGAATTTACAGCTGAAATGGAAGATGAGCTCGATGAAATCGCTCTTGGAAAACTTACATATATAAAAGTTTTGAAAGATTTCTACGGACCATTTTTGAAAGATATTAAAGAACAAGAAAAATCTGATAAAGTTACTACACTTGGTGACGCTGATCCAAAACTCAAATGTCCTAAATGTGGAAGTCATATGATCATTAAACTTGGACGTGGCGGAAAGTTTCTTTCTTGCGCAACATACCCAGAATGTGACGGTGCACTTATGATTGATGGTACAGAAATTAAAAAAGATGAACCGATTGGAGTACATCCAATTACTGGAGAAAATATCTTTGTGAAAGTTGGAAAATATGGACCTTATGTACAGTTAGGGGAGCAAATCAAAAAGGAAAGTAAACAAACGGAAGCAAAAGAAAAGAAAACGAAGACTAAAAAGGTTCATCCTTCTAAGTTTTTGCCATCGTCTGATTTGGATACAAATCAGACAGAGAAAACCTCAATGGCAAAAATTTTGAAGGACAAGAAACCAAAGATGGCAAGTATTCCGAAGGGAAAAGATTTATCATCTGTTACAGTAGAGGACGCTGTTTTGTATCTTTCTGTTCCGAGAACTCTCGGCCTTCATCCTGAAACTGGAAAAGTTGTAAACGCAAACAATGGTCGTTTTGGACCATATGTATCTCATGATGGAAATTTCCGATCAATAAAAGTACCTGATGATGTTTATACAATCGAACTACCAAGAGCCCTTGAACTACTTGCTCAAGAAAAAAAACCAAGGGGATTTCAAAAGAAGGCAAAATAGTTCGTGAATTAAAAACAAAAAACCTCCAAGTTTTTTATTAAGAAAACCTAGAGGATAAGAAAAAAGGTCGCAGTCCACGAATGGATGCGACCTTTTGAATTTTTCGGCAATTAAAGAGTTATTTTGCCTTAATCGAGGTGAGGGCTTTCTTATGACCTCCGTTTTGTATTTTTAGGTCCACAACCTCATAAGGTTTACCAGCCTCCAGTTTTTGATTTTTGTCATTCGCCTTGTAGTACATTCGACTACCTGCGTAAGTAGCCACGAATGATCCATCATCGAATGAAGCCTCAACGTGAAGCATCGACCCAATTTCTGGTATTGAGGCTTTGGGAGCTCCGGCACCTTCACCTCCCATGAAATGCCAACGATTTTCTAATGAGGCTCCAATAATCAAAGCACCCACCCAAATGGTTAACCACATAACTTTCTTCCAAAGTGTTTTCATTTCTGTCTGTTTTTCTTTTTTTTCTCAAAACATAAGAATCCTACCTAGGATCAATGTATTTTGAGAGTTTGTTCTGTTACCCTACAATTATAGCACATTGTAGGTATTTGTCAATATTTTATAAGACATTAGCCATTCCCCTAGCCTTTTATACATTTTTCCTATAAGCTTAAGGTATAATTCAAACTAAAACATGGCCACTGAACCTAGTGTAAAAGATATCACCAAACTTTTGGATAATACATCCAATGAAGACATTGAGCTTATTACTCGTGCTTTTAATTATGCAAAAAAAGCTCACGATGGGTACACTCGATATTCTGGCGAACCATATTTCAATCACGTATTCGAAACTGCAAAAATCCTTGCAGAACTTCAGGCTGGACCCTCAACAATATCCGCAGGTCTTCTTCATGATGTTATTGAAGATACAAATATTACAGCGGAAGATATAAAAAAAGAGTTTGGTAAAGAAATATTGTTTTTAATTGAAGGTGTAACCAAACTTGGAAAACTTAGATATCACGGAAGAGATAGATATATAGAATCACTTCGAAAACTTTTCGTGGCGATGTCACAAGATATTCGAGTATTGATCATTAAACTATGTGATCGCCTACACAACATGCGTACTCTTGAATTTGTACCTAAACATAAACAACTACGTATCGCCAATGAAACAATGAAGGTTTATGCTCAGCTTGCATATAGACTTGGTATTAGAAAAATCTCTCGAGAGCTAGAAGACTTATCCTTCAAGTATATTGAGCCAGTACATTACAACGACGCTCTTAAAATTGTTAAGCAAAAAAATAAAGAAGCTCTGGAAAAACTTGAGAAATTTAGAAAGTCAGTACAAAAAGCACTTTTCTTGGAAGGGATCACGACAGCCAAAACTGATTACCGAATGAAACACTTGCACAGTTTTTATAGAAAACTAGAGCGTAAAGATTTTGATGCAGACAATATATATGACACCCTAGCTCTTCGTGTTTATGTTCCAACAATCAGTGACTGTTATAGAGCACTCGGAATAATTCACAGCACATGGAGACCTCTACCTGGGCGAATCAAAGACTATATAGCATTTCCTAAACCAAACGGCTACAAGAGCTTGCATACAACTATTTTTACTGGAGATGGATCTATTGTTGAAATACAAATCCGTACACCTGAGATGCATAGAGAAGCTGAATACGGTATTGCTTCACATGCAATATATAAAAATCCAACAACTGGAAATATTGAAAACAAAAACTTACTTTGGATAAAAAGTCTTCTGCCTGCTATGGCAAAGCTAGAGGAAGATAACGACAATGTCATTCAAGCAAAAGAAATACCAAACTGGATTCGAGATATGGCTGAACTACAATCAGGGGCAGTCCAAGAAGAATTTGCGCAAAACATGAGTGCTGATTTTTTCCAAAAAAGACTTTTTGTTTTCACCCCAAAAGGAGATGTTGTAGACTTACCAATTGATTCGACTCCAATAGACTTTGCTTATGCGATTCACTCAGATATTGGAGACCACCTTGCTTCAGCAAGAATCGGCGGAAAAATGGTTTCTTTGGATAAGAAACTTAAAAATGGCGACATTGTTGAAATACAAACAAATAAAAACTCGAAGCCCTCAGCAAAATGGATCAATATAGCAAAAACTTCAATGGCAAAAAAACATATTAAAGATGCCCTAGGAAAAAATCCAGGAGTGAAGATAAATCCCCGCATTAAATAGAATTAGGAATTAGCCTGCCCGGCCAAGGGAATTAAGAATTAAGAATAATACAAACCCTCCTAACTTTTCGATTACGAAAACTTGGGAGGGTAAGAAAAAAGCCCTGTCCACTATGTCGTGGAGGGGCTTTTGCGTTTGAACAAACTCTGATCCATTAAGGAAAGTTCTGGTGTATACTGAACATTGTCAGGAAAGCTACAAAAATCAAATCTTTCCTCCTTCAAGCCCATCCTATAAAAACCAGTTGTTGATGGGGCAAGATAGTTTACGGCATGATAGAAGAATACTTTTCCATCAGGAAAGACAGCGAGATACGAGTTCCCTAAAATGTACTTTACATAAAACATCGAACCGTTGGGTGGAGGAGTTATAATCGGCCTCCCCTTTCCTTTAGCCCTACCTGTGTAATAACCAATCAAAAGACCAATGAGAAGAACAGTGAATAAAAGTATAGTATTCATGGTGGTATATTCCTAATCTTTATGTAGTTTAGTAAATTTGATTTTATTGTCAACACAAAAGACCGCGCCTTACGGCGCGGTCTTTTCTGATTCTTAAATCCTAAATCTTAAATCCTAAATCTACTTTTCACTAAAGTGAAAAGTTCTTTATTGAATACATGTCTTCATCTTCTTGTTCATCGGCTTTTGAACTGTCATCGATTGGTTGGTTATCTAATGTAGCCTCTTCTGTTGTTCCGTTGTTCTCATATCCCCCGCCTTTTTCTAATGCTTTTTCTATTTCTGTAATAGGACCTCCACCAATATCTAATTTATTTTTTTCAATCAAATCAAGAATGCTCTGTAAATCTGAAGGCGAGAAGAAGTCGATAACAATTTTTCCACCAATTTCCCTTTTTTCAATATGAACACGAGTACCCAAAGATTCTGTAAACTTTTCTTCAAGCTCAATAAGCTCAGGGTCATGCATTTTTTCAAGTCGGCGAATTTTGTCATATGCAATTCGACGAGCCATACGCTCCGTCTCACGCACCGAAAGCTTCTTAAACATAATCTCCTTAAAAAGAGTGTTCTGCTCTTCTGGACGCTCCTTAAGCATCAAGAGGGGTCTTGTATGACCTTCTGATATTCTTCCTTGAGTTACCGCTTCTAGAATATCATCAGGAAGCAAAAGTACTCGCAAAGTGTTTGAAACATACTCTCTACTTTTACCTACCTTTTCTGCAACTTGAATATGCTTTAAATTAAATTGACTTACAAGCTGATCAAAAGCTCGAGCTCGATCCACAACATTAAGATCTTCACGCTGAAGGTTTTCAATGATAGCTAACTCTAATTTAATCCGAGCATCATCTGTGTTTGTGCGGATGATAGCCGGCACTTCGCGAAGACCTGCGAGCTTTGAAGCACGGAGACGTCGTTCTCCAGAAACGAGTTCATATTCAACACGCATACTACCGTCTTCTTCAAAGATTTCTGCACGAGTAACAACAAGAGGCTGAAGTATGCCGTACATACGAATAGACTCCGAAAGATCACGAAGCGCAGCATCGTCAAATTCCTTGCGGGGCTGATAAGGGTTTGGTTTGATTTTTTCAACTTCTACCCAAAAAATTGAATTCTCATAAAATTGTGCCATAAGATAACCGTATTATACGCAAAAAGGGTTGTGAAATCAATGTGGGGATTGAGTCATGGGTCATGAGTTAAGAGTTATGAATCTGAAAGCATGATTGATTTATTTGCAGATTTTAGTAAACTAGCTAAGTAAATGAATCCTTGAATTGTCATTCCTGTGAAGACGGGAATCCAGTCTGGAAATTCAGAATGCAAGCAATGTAAATAATATTGCCCGGGTGGTGGAATGGTATACACGCACGACTCAAAATCGTGTGGG
>CAIZIN010000045.1 GCA_903933085.1 uncultured bacterium | reverse complement strand
TTTTGGGCTTTACGTTGAATCATGTTTATCAATTCAGAGATAAAGTAGATGTTGTAGAGGGTTCTGAGCCAGTTGAATATATGCATACCGATAAAGAAACAGAACATATTTTAAATATTTTTTCTGGAAAGGAAGAATTGAATGAAAAAGAAAAGACACGAATTTTACGATCTTGTACAATTTCCTGGTCTCGCAATCAAAATGTCCTTGTTCCCGATGACATAGAGGATTTCAACCTCGAGAATTTAAAAAAATTTTGCAAGGAGAATTTAGAGAAAATCGGCGAAACAGATGTGGTTGAATATGCCGATGCAGCCGCTAAGCAAATGTACTTTATGGAGAATACATATAAAACTCTATGGAGTCTAGAGAATAAGTCTGGAAGCCCATATATTCGTTGGGACGATTCAGATCCTACCACATATTTGCTGTCTGAAGGAAAACATAAAGCACACTATAATTCACTTACGAATACAATTTATATTAACCCAGAGGATTTAAATTTTGATATGTCGAAGGATTTCGTAGCTGAATTGGCTCATACACAGCAATTCAATGATAAAGCAGTTTCATCATACTTAACATATATAAGAGATGTGCTTAAGACTGCTACTATTTCAATCTTACAAAATGAAGGATTCAATACTACTTATTCAAAATTGTACGATTCACCAGGTACACTAGAATATGATGCACATAAGGTGCGTGAAGAAAAACTAGCTAAAGAAGTACAGAAAGCAAGAGAGAATGATTATAAAAATAATTTGCCAGAGTCCTACAACACTCGAGGTTACTAGGGACATGTATCGCTTTAAAAAAAACGACCCCGCGAAGCGTGAGCTAGGCGGGGTCGTGTGTTTATAAATCAATCCGTGCGTATCGTCGAGCCCTTAAAAAGCCACCCCGAGAAGACGTAGACGTCTTCGACGAATTTGCCGGCAGGGTTCTTGGCGTTGCAGGTGAATCGAACAACATCTCCATTGCTTCCACCTCTCATACGGACGAAGTAGTTAGCCCGTGAGGTGATTTGCACTTCTGAATATCCCTGTTTTTCAAGAGCTCTGACCGCAGTCTTCTCTCGTACCATGCATCCCGGAAAGGGAGTGGTCAGTAGTAAAACAGCAATGATTAGGACGATTAGTCTTCCAATTTCCTCTAGTTTCATATTTTTGACGGTGCTTATGACCATTTACAATTATAGCACAAACGCAATAAATAGTCAACTGAATGAATCTTATATACCAAATGATAACAAAAATATTGAGCTTTTAGGTCATAAACTTGGATCCCCGGGATTACCTAAGGATAACAATGCGGATTAATTCAAGATACCATTCGTGTTATTTGCTGAGTTCATTTGTGTATTGGTGTCGTGATATTACCTAAGGTACTTATTTATATTTTTTTTATGTTCAGTGTAGTTTTTTGAGCAATGTATTCGTCCATACTTATCGTGTATATAAAAAATGCAATCGGTTTTTTCTGGACTAAGTGCCGCAGCTATAGCTCCTTCTCCTGGGTTTGAAATTGGTGTTGGTGGTAAACCAGTGTTTTGATATGTGTTGTAGGCTGAAGTTAAATATTTATCTTTAGAAAGTACGTATGGCCACCATCTTCCGTCTTTTCCTTTAATATATTGAAGGGTTGCATCAACTTGAAGCGGCATTCCTAAAGCGAGTCGGTTCCATATTATTCCTGAAATCAGATTCATATCACGAAGTCCTCCAGCCTCTCTTTGAATAATTGATGCTATTGTGATTACAGTATCAGTATCAAAACGTTTGGGATCACCACCGAGTTCTTCAACTTTCTGTTTTAAAGTGTCATCAAATCTTTGTTTCATTTCAAGTTTTACATCTTTTGGGCTTGAATTTTTATCTACAACGTAAGATCCTGGCAAAAGAAATCCCTCGTCATTATTATCGACGGAACAATAAAGAGTTCCAGCGAAAACTTGTTCTTCTAGATTGTCCCAACCAAGTTTTTCTTGGCAAAGATTTGCAATCTCTTCTTTTCTCATTCCTTCTGCAACCGCGAGGTATTTTTTATCTGGATTGAAAGCAGTGTAAACTGAAGCAAGAGAAATGTTTCTATTAACTTTTTCAATGATATTTGTAAACTGGTATATTCTACCCTCGACAACATCAAAAGTATCAGCAAAAGTAAACACACATATTAAAGTGGTTGTAAAAATTAAAGTAGAGACAATTGCTACACGTCGCATTATGCAAATATTATAGCACGATTATAAGTCAAAGGGCAAAAGTATAAAGTCAAAACTGCAATTCAAAAGTAATAACTTATGACTTCAACTTTTGCTAAGATCTAAACTTTTGTATTTTTAGTTTAAATTATGATTTTTGAATTTTGACTTTAGTGTATGTTATAATTACCTCATGCAAAAGTATCGTATAGCAATCCTTCGTGGTGGACCAAGTGACGAACATGACGTCTCCCTTAAAAGTGGTGGAAATATAATACAAACTCTATCACCACACCATTCTATTGTTGATATAATAATCGACAAGAATGCGGATTGGTATATTTCTGGAATGAAGGTGGAGCCTGCACATGCTTTGAAAAGTACAGATGTCGTTTTGAATGCACTGCACGGATCATATGGAGAAGATGGAAAAGTTCAGCAGATATTAGATCATGTTGGAATCCCTTACTCTGGCTCTAGGGCTCTTGCATCGGCTCTGGGGATGCATAAATGGCGAGCGAAGGAGATATTTAAACTTGCAGGATTGAAAACTCCACATGGAAGAAAAATAACAAGTGATATGGATATAAACGAGCAAGCACTTCAAATCTTTAAAACATTTAGTTTTCCGGTAATTATTAAACCCATTTCTTCAGGATCATCCGTTGGGGTTTCTGTGGCCAGAGATCTACAGAGCCTAGAAGAATCTTTGGTTTCAGTATTTTCCTACTGTGACACTGCGCTTGTAGAAGAATATATAAAAGGCAAAGAAGCTACATGTGTAGTGGCGGAAGGTTTTCGTAATCAAAAACATTATGCCTTCCCTCCTATTGAAATTATGAAACATACGGATTTGGCTTTTGATAGTGAAATGAAATACTCTGGAAAAATAGAAGAACGATGCCCTGGTAATTTTTCTCAAATAGAAAAAGATGCAATTATGCAAGCTTCAATAAATGCACATGTAGCTATTGGAGCAAGACATTATTCTCGTTCTGATTTTATCATCCACCCAACTCGAGGTATTTATATTCTAGAAATAAATACCTTACCAGGATTAACAGAGACTTCCCTACTACCTAAGGCTTTGACAGCTGTTGGTTCAAATATGAATGAATTTTTACATCATTTGATTAAGCAGGCAATTGAGGGGTAGAATTAAGATTTATGATTCAAGATTTAAGAATAAATACAGGACTTCTTGAAACTATTCATGAATCATAAATCATATATCTTGAATCAGCGAAATAACTAACAAAAAAACTCCTATCAGGAGTTTTTTTGTTAGTTATTTCTTAACTACTGGTTTCTTCTTCTTTTTACCTTTTTCTTTTGGGTGTGAATCTCTACTTGCCATAATATTTTTTAAATTAATTGATAATTGGGATTGCTCCCTACCCTGTTATTATATAACAAATAATTTTTTAAAGAAATAAATTATGCCCGAATGTATACCCATGCTTCATTTCCGCTTTGTAATAAAGCTTTAATTCTTATGTATTCACCTCCTTCGTATTCATCTGTAATCGATAGTTCCTTATCAGATATTTTAAATATCACACCTTTAATGTTGTTACCTGGAAATCGGTCTACACAAGGAAAAACCTCGTCTTCAATAGAGATTATTGTTTTTTTAAAATCTAGCAAAATATCCTTATTCCCTTTTAAAATTCTTCCAAATAATTTTTGTTGTATATCAGGGAGTATTAATGTTCCATAGGCAAATAGATTTTCCATATGAATATTATATATCACATAGTAGAAATAAATACATTACTTTAAACGAAAATTAATTTAAGTGTGATCTTTTTAAGATGCGTAATGGTTCAATAGCTTGGACGCACCTAATGGTTAGAATTTGTTTAAAGTACCTAAATTATATCTCTGCGGAGGCTCAACCTCCGCAGGATTACTGGGCCACGACTTCCTGTATACCCAACATTGTATTATGGGTACCCAAGTAAAGAAACATTAGAAGATTTTGAGTTGCAGAATTTATTATTCTGCCTCGATAATTTCTAACTGGTTCATACTCACTCTAGCTTAATCGCTGGAGTGTTTTTATATATTTATATATAGCAGAAATCGGCACGTTATATATTTAACGATGCCGATTTTCAATGAAGTATTTTTTCTACTTCGTAAATATTAAGACTTATATTCATTATTTAATATTTGTCTTATTTTTGCAAAAGATTCATACGGTAAATATTCATCTTATGCGATTTGGAATGAGCTGTTTCACTTTACTTGAGTGCCGTTTGGAAATACCATCAGTCCGCCGAAGGTTTTGAGAATTTTCCTTGGGAGATATTGACTTACACATGTGCGTCCCAAAATTTTTCCATTCTTTACCGCGAGGTAGAGTATGTGTTTGGCTGGGATTTTCAAATGTTCATACTTGGCACCAGTATCACAATTTCGTGTAAGGATACGGGCGTTTTTGAATTCGTCGTGGCCCAAATGTTGAATTACGATCATGTCGGGTTTGGTAGCTATTTCTTTACAGAAATTTTTGTTCGCAAGGATATACTTCGGGAAACGAAAATATCTGTAGAATAGCCATGACCATTCATAATCGTAGTGAGTTGTTGTAGGGCTGTGCTTTTGGTCATAAAATAAGTTTCGACCACTATTATAGATTGCTACTATTGTTGTATCCTCATCAAATCGCTCCTGCCACTGCTTTCTATAATTATAGCTAGCAATGATTGGAACTTCGACGGTTACTTGCAGTAGTAGTTTCCATGTTTGCATTTTACCTTTTTCTTTCTATTGTTTTGTGTTTTCCGGGTACTTTACTGTTCGCCGGTCTGTATATAATGATAACATTATATGCTTATAAAGTCAAATTTATTATTCTTACTTCCAAAAGTACTCGAATTCTAGGAACTTTGAATACAGGGTTTGTGTTGGAATGAGATCATATAAATCAAAACCCCCAAGCCAGATTGCTTGAGGGTGAAGTTGTCGCTATTCTTCAGAGCGTACAGGTTTACCTGCTTTTTGTGTTTAGATTATTCCTGTAAGCCGTGCTTGTAGCGCAGATAATCTTCAATGGGTTGCCAATCTCCTACGTGACTACCCACGATTTTAGGATTTTTTATCTCCACGTAGGTTTTCTGAGTTACCGAGAAATGACCCAACATCCACTTCTTTCGAAAATTTTTGTTGTGTCCAGCGGCTTGAAGTTGAGTTAGGATTCTGCAACCAATTCTTACGGCTCCATCAAGAAAAGATTCATTTGGCAACAGCTTCCATTGAACACTCCAAGCTCGGCCATCATGAGCGACGATGTCCTCGAAAAGAGCGGAGCTGATTTTTAAATACCCAAACTCATCTCGATTTCGATACTGATCCTCGTCAGTGAGTTCGTGTATATTTGTTTGCAAATATTCGTGGACGTAAGAGTTACCACTTTCTCCACAAACAACAACATTCATACAACGTCCTGCTGGATGCTCACCAATCTGAGATGATATCTGCATCTTTCCAAAAACCTTTTCTCCAGTTATTGTGGGGATGAAGATTCTGTTATCGGTATATCCTGAGAGAGGGTCAGCGTGCCCAAAGTCCCATACTAATTTCGTCACGTTTATTCTTTTCATGTTTTCTCCTTGCTACTCATGGAACTCAAGACACCATGTCTGGAGCGTTTGGATTAACCAACACTTTAGGAAGCAGCAATTTAAGCTCAAAAAGCACAAATTGCTACTTCCTAAATAGATTATATTAAAGAACAATTACGAATAGGATATTACCACACAATTGCTATTTGTCCAGTGTGGCGCATATTCCTGCGGAGGCTCAATCTCCGCAGGAAGGAATGTATTGGGATGAAATAGTGATTGATTTAAGTTCTTGGCACATGACCAGAGGGGTTGTGGAGAGTATGAATACAGGGTTTGTGTTGGAATGAGATAAAAGAAAAACCACCATCACAAGCTAGGTGGTTCCTAGGTTGGGATGGTGGGTTAGATATATACTGGTACTTATTTCGAAACCATTGGATAGAATGTTGGCCAACTTTCCATCGTGTATGATTCGAGTTGGGTGCAGTAGAATTTC
This sequence comes from uncultured bacterium, assembly GCA_903933085.1. GTDB lineage: Bacteria > Patescibacteriota > Minisyncoccia > Phycocordibacterales > CAIZIN01 > CAIZIN01. The sequence goes on along the minus strand of CAIZIN010000045.1, from coordinate 23,248 downwards.
AATGTCACTCCACTTGATCCAGAGCCAGAATTTCGAACACTGACAACAAAGACATCTTCACTGTTTTCTCCGCGAACAAGAGCGTTGAAGTCTTTTGAGGTTGAACCACTAATCATGGTTCTTACCCCAGGTGCATCTTTTACGCTAGAAACATTGATGTTATCTTTGCCTCCGAGTTCAATACACAGTTGCCATAGCTGACCAAGTGTGATTATTGCATTTTCACCGAGTTCACCAAGAAAGACAATGGCTGGGGTTAAAAACACATTCGGTCGGTGAAAGCGTAGCGTTGTTTCTTTGGTGGCAGGCTCTTGTTTGCCAAGAAGGTGTGTTCTGAAACTATCGTCAAGGTACATCTTCATGCCATCAACGATTTCCCCATTGCGAAATTTGTCACTAGCCACGAAGTGGTCAAGACTTGGTATCTTGATGGGGCTGTAAATCTCAGAAAAAGCAGTCTTGAGAGAGCTTTCTGCCATTTGACGAGAATGATCAGTGAGGTCCTTGCATAATTTCGGATTCATTTTTGCAGTCTTTTTGGTATCTTGTTTGACACACACGGGTTCGTCAGAGTCAGATGACTGTCCGATGCGTACTGCAAGGAATTGACATCTCCCTCCAATCCAAGGAGCATCACCATGCCAATTGTCAGCGTAAAGCTCTCTTCCTCCAGATCCATTCGTTGTTAGTGTTGGGAGCAGGCGAAGAAGACCCATTGTGTTGGAATCATAAGTGCCAAGCGCAATGATTGCGTGCTTTCTTTGCTCCTCTGGATATTGAGAGCCAAAAGCAAGAAGGTGCTCAAAACTCGCGTTCATCCAACCCTTCTCACTTTGAATTAGCCTCTCAGCTTCATCGGACTTGACACTTCCTAAATCAAAGAGGGCCACTTCAACAGTCTGTTTACCACTGCCTGAGATTGTAAACCTCTCCAGGGCAGCAACAAAGTCGCTGTGAAATGCGTAGTTACCATTACGGACCATTTGCCTCATGGATAGACCGTAGTCAATAACGAGAGTAAACGTCTTTCTCACAGGAGGATCTTTCTTCTGTGGCTGTGTGGTCGCCACACCTGTATCTCTAGTAATAGTAAACAGGATTGCCGCCAAGATAATTAGCGAAACTGCGATAACGATGCTGGGTATGAACATATATTTGTGTTGTTGGTTGTTGTCTGCAGTCTAGTTTGTAACTGCATCTTAGAAAATACATAAATATCCTCAAAGATGCAGTCAAAACGTCGAATATATCAAGGTACGTTTACATTTATAAGTATAGCACATTATGTCAATATGTCAATGGCTATGCTATTTTCCCCCATTCTTTTCTGCCTCCTCCGCCTTCTTCAAATTCCTAAGCCTCCTGTTCATTTTTGGGCTTAATACAAACATATTTAACTTTAGGAATCCTTGCTTTTGTGGTTTTCTTTTAAAATTATGGTGATCTAGTATAATTATAGAAACAAGTTAAACTAATAAAATATTAAATGAACTATATAAAAGATTTTGATAAATGGAACACAACAAAGAAAACAATTGATAATGAAGATCGTCAGGTTTTTGGGTATCCTCGAGAAGTCTGGTGGTGTTAAATGGGAGTCAATATAGGTGCTGAAATTGATGGTAAAAATGAAAATTTTGAAAGACCAGTAATCATCATGAAAGTTTACAATAAAGAGACGATGTTAGTTTTACCCACTACAGGAAAAGCAAAGATAGATAAATTTCATATGCCGATAGAGATTGATTCAGTAGATCAAAAGACGGAGGAAATTGTTAAAAAAATAGTATATGTAAAACTTACACAAGCAAGGGTGATCAGTAACAAAAGACTAATTCGCAAAGTTAATGTTATAAATGAGGAAGTTTTCGAAGAAATTCAAAAGGTATTTAAGGATTTCACTTAGACACATCGATGCCCCGCATTTCTGCGGGGCATCTCGGAGGCCGAAGCCCTAATACACTTAATACTATACAAACAAAGTACGTGTGTCAAGCAAACAAAAATGAGGACTTAGCGGAACTCGGTCAGGAATAATTTTGGTTTCGTCAGACCAAAATTTTCACGACCCTGCCTCGCTCCCAGATTTGCTAATCTGGGTCCCGCTGTGGCCTTCGAGTCCGCACGCAAGCAAAACCCTTTGCTTGCTTAAGGTCCACAAACAAAAAAACCGCCTAAGCGGTTTAATTTTGTTTGTGGACCTTAGCGGACTCGAACCGCTTACCTCCTCATTGCAAATGAGGCGCTCTACCAGATGAGCTAAAGGCCCAGTGTTGTATATTGTACTTAAACCAACTAATTAAACAATCTTTTAAACATAGCTCCTAATTTTTACATGAGGGTTACAAATATTTTTCTGTTGAAAAATTTTCTGACCACGCCTCAGCTCGCCAGCTTCCGGCCTTGCGGTTGGGCCCCTCCCCAACCTCACTCTACCAGATGAGCTAAAGGCCCAATATATTACTTTACTTTCAATTTGAACAAATCTATCTCTATAAGCTGGTCACTCATAAAATTCTAAGGCCCGTTTCAAACTTAGAAGCTATTTTATCTTATTTTTTATTTTATGCAAGCTCATTTTTGATTTAGGTAAAATAAAAGTGTGTATCAGACTTGGACTGATACACACTGTTGAGTTACTCGCCGATTACTCGTTTGGCGAGTCGTTGAGAATGTGATGAATCTTTGCTGCACATTTTCTCTTAGAGCACCACGGCCAATAAAAACGTTTATTGAATAAACCAACCGGGAGTTCCTCTGCTAGTAAGCGGTAAATCCGCATTACTCGACTGTGCTCTAGATTATAGTCACTCCTCCATTCCTCTGCTTTTTTCTCGGCTCCTAGAAGTTTGGACTCTGCACTCGAAAGTTCCTTTTCTCGGTCGATCAAAACCCCCATAGCCTTTTCAAAGTTTGTCTTCGCGATTCTTAGCTCTTCTTCGAGCTCGGCTCGGGTTTCACCCTGCTGTTTTCCTTCGAAGCTTTCGCTCGCAGAGATTGCTCCCGTTTTGATAAGCTGAAGAAGTGTACGAATATCATCCAATATCTTTCCATTAATAGACACCAGGTAGACGAGATTTGTCCCGCTTGTCGCAGAGGTGAAATTCACTTCAGCGGTTGCACTCGCGTGTTTGTAAATTCCAACCTCTCGTTGAGCGCCTGTTATGATGCAATCACGAAAGGAAATTTCCTTGACATGGGGCAATAGGACCTTTGGGACGTCTCTGTCATCGCAGTGGATGCAGTAATAACATCCTTCGTTCCCATGTATCGAAATGCCATCGATACTGAGTTCAAGACAGTTTCCTTTCTTTTCACATGGGGCACCGGTGAAACGCTCGGCAGTGGTAATACTATCGTTGATATACAGCTGTGTACTCATTTATTTCTGTCTCTTTCTGTTTTTATCGCTTGGAATATGCTAGGCCTTACTGGGGCGCAGTGCGTTCCAAAGTCGATTCCGTTTAGAATATAATCATGTTATTTGTCTCCTGTCAATAGCTGGAATATATCAGCAGTGTATTGTATTTTACAACAAATTTTCTAGTGCTATACTATGTATGAGTGCCCCACACCGTTAGGTGTCGGTCTTTGAAATCGACTCGCGTGAAAGCAGTCTGATTTCGGGAGGTCGGTAAGTTCCTTGATGAGCTGATTGAAATATCAAAATCTTTCACTACGTGAAAGGTAGGTTTTTGTCCCTTGTGGGCAAATATCAGGAAAGCGTTTATTCGCTTTCACGTAGACGCGTCGATAGTTTCTGATGAAACGGCGTGCATCGAAGCACCCCCTCGCGCTGCGACCAGCCTTAGATTTTAGCTCTATAATACTTGCCGACCGCCTTTAAGGCTTTCCATCTCCCCTCACATATCACTTGTGTGTGGGAGATTTTTTTATAAAAAAACACCAAAAACCCATCAGTCTTTGGTGTTGAAATTAATCCTCATTCCAATCATCCGTGTCAAAACAAAATTCATCCGGATCATCTGCCTTAATAGGCATGACTATTCCTTGAAGCTTTTGATATGCTTCGAGGACAGCTTTTTCCGTACTATTTAATTTTGACAAGTCAGTCATGTTTTTGTACAAACCCATTAGTCCATGAATCTGGGAAAGATTCACAGGCTCGCCTTTAAGAGCACAATGGATTTTTCCTCGAATTGAAATGAGTACTTTTCGAGGAAGAAAAGTTCGGCCTTCGTAAGTGATGCCTATCCCATTTACTACGACAGGGCCTTTGCGTAAGTCATAAACTTTTGCTTTCTTGTCGTTGATTTGAAAACCTGCATCAGTTAGTACTTGTCGAAGTTTCTTTCGAATTTCCTCCGTGATGACGCACTGGGAAGAAAACATCAAATCATCTACATATCGTGTATAAGTTAATCCAAAATCCTCGCATATCGCACGAAGTTTTTGGTCAATTGTATATTCGCAATACACATTGAACAAATCATTTGATGAAGGCGCTCCCATTGCAACACCTCCATATTCTGGATCAAAACAATAAGCCTCGATGAAATTATTTGTTCTGAGGTATCCAGAAAATTGTTTCGGGTTAATCTTTGCCAATATAGATGTTAGCTCCGGTGCATCGACTGATCGATATGCATTCTTAATGTCGAGGATAACAATAAATCGATTAAAGACTTTAGTTTTCCCAAAACGACTTTGGTGTCTGCATACTGAATCAAAAATTGAGATTCCATCTCTGAAACCTGTAGCACTTGGCATTGGGCCACTCAACCCTTTTACCCTTGATTTTAGGACATTGAGTATTTCTTTCATCTTTTCCCCGACAGGCACACAGAGTCGTCTATGTTTCTTTTTTCCGGGTTTTTTCGTCCAAAATATTCTCCATTTCGGTGGGGGTGCATTGTCTGCCTCCCGCAGGATGTCATAGTTTTTCATATGATTGCTTTTCTATTGGTTTGTTTGAAGTTCTTCTTTTTCAGATACTACATTTTATAAAGAAAAAGACAAGTACAATTAATTCTACTTTTCCTAAATTCTGATACAATTGCCAAATGAGTAGAAAAACTATTATTTGGATCGGAATGTCTATTGGTTCTGTTGTTGGCGGGTATATTCCAAATCTATGGGGAGCAAACTTTTTATCGATGTCTTCTATTTTCCTCACTGCCGTTGGTGGGATAGCTGGTATTTGGCTTGGTTTTAAATTGAGTGATTATTAAAAAAAAGACCTCAAATTCGAGGTCTTTTTTTAAATGTATTATTTCTTCTACTTTACAATAGTATCATGAACTTCCTTTGTGAGATTGGTATTTATTTTTATCAATTTTTGAATTTCATCTTGCATTTCCAAAAGCGCTTCAGTATCTTTATATGTCTGCAAAGCTCGTTTATCCGAAGCTTGAGCGGAAACTTTTTGACCCACCATAATTACAGACAAAAGAACTAACTGCAAAAAAGTTTGAGCTATCCAAGAAATCAAAGTTGCTGTACCTCCTTCTATAGCAGAAGGTAAACTAATTAATGCAATAAGTGCAAAAAGATATGCGCACCACATTGTACTCACACCTTTGGTTATTAATACAGCCATTCGTCCATTGAACCCAATATGTTCATCTTTAGTTAAGTGAGGGCCAGTTTTTGAACGTTCTTCAATACGTGGATGTTTAGTATGTTCGTCTGTCATAGATTTTGATTAATTTTAATTATATATATTATACATCAAACAATAAAAAACCGTACACTTTCGTATACGGTTGTTGAGTCAGAGACTCTCTATATATTGAATTGCGTCTTTTGCTGTGTAGTTTATATCACCGAATAATCCACATTTGCTCAACATCATGCACTCCAGAACACAACTTAAGTCATCTCCAGTTGTAACAAGAGGAATCTCATTGTTTCTTGCACCTACGGTGGCACAAAGTCCTGCACATACACACATACAATCAATTGTGTCGGCTTCACAACCACCCTTGTGTATATAATCAGCAACAGGTTCAGCAGAACAACGAAAAAGAATTTTTTCATTTAGCCATATCGGTTCACGAAGATATCCCAAACTACAAGCACGATTACGTGAGTTGTATAATTCTTTTTCGATAAGCGTACCTTTCATGCGAAGAATTTTGAATGGAAAACCAGTCGGTGAAGCTTTTGGACTTGTGAATACTGATGCCTGATTTTGAAAAATGAGAGCCATCGCCTTTTGTTTCAACTCAAACTCAATACCAGACTCTTCAGTAAACGCAAAAATTGTACCTGCTTGAATACCTGATGCACCAAGCCCAAGTGCTTTCTGTAGACCTTTAGCAAATGAGCCAGCGAGCCAAAAAGGAACACCTAGATTTATAAACTTTGCAAAATTGATTTTATCTCTTTCTCCATAAATAGGTTGCCCTTCTATGTCTAGTTGGAGCTGTCCACGAGGTGGAGCATTGTGACCTCCTGCTGTATCTGTCTCCACGATAAACCCATCGATTTTCCCAGGACACATCTTGAGTAATTTTTCCGCAAGCACATTTGATGAAACAATCGGAAAAAATATTGGTCGAATCATCTCCGGCATTGGTCCTTCAAAAAATTCAATAGCATTAAATTTTATGTGAACATATTTACCGGGGTGATTCGTTACACGTACTGGATACCAAAGAGTATTGCCTGCGAGAATATCGTCAAATACCATTGGAATAAACGCGGGTATACCAGCACCCATAACAACTCCATCAACATCTGCAAGCATCGCACCTAAAATACTATAGATATGAGGCATCTGGATTTTTTCCAAATAGTTTACAAAGATTGGGTTTTTATGCCCTTCCTTCGCTAGCCATACAAATGAATAGTTGGCACAAATAGTTAGTGCTATAAGTATTCGAGCTGGATTAAAAGACCAGAGAGGAATCTCTTTTTTCTTTTTCTCTTTCGAAATTCCACCCTCTATAAAATAGGCCTCTAACACCTCTTGCGCGACCTTAGGAAATGGAAAACTTGCAAGCGCCTTGCGAAAGCTTCCATCCTTATCGCCTTTTTGTAATGAATCTGCAAGCAAATTTGCAACTGCAGTACCCGATACCGTACCAACACCACCTGCTAGAGCTACAGCTTTGGCAAGTTTCCATCCGGAAACACCAACTCCCATACCTCCTTGAATAATCGGCCTAGTGATTTCCTTAATATCTTTGAGGACTTGTTTAAACATGATTTCACCTTTCTATTTTTGAATTGCAATATAAATGAACATATACCGGCTAACAGATTAACATATAATGAAAAAAACACCCATTAATTAATGTTTTAATTGCAGTGTTCTCAATTTTGTTCTTAAATTGAATTTGATATTGAGTCTGAATATTTCACCGGTGAGAACAACCAGGTAATTCCAGAAAGGAAGGTATAGAAAAACATATGAAATGCAATCACATACCACAGGCTTCCTGTACTCAATAAAATTGAAGCGAATATTGGCGCCCCCAAAATTGCCCAAGCTGTATAAAAAATCCCAACTCTTTTTCCTTGTAAAATAAAAAGTGGTAGATGTGCGACGATAAAACAAAGTGCTCCGAGTAGTAAAACAGAAATCGAAAGATGAAAGTTATCTGAAATTAGTAAAAGAATTGAACCAAAAAAAGTTTGCTGAAAAATTATTTCGGCAAATTTAGGTAAAATATATTTTTTATCTAACAGTTTAAAATAGTGATGATCTTCTGGAAACTTTTTTTTCGGTCCGTTGAAAAGCTTTGGGAGATACAAATATAACAAATATGTTAGATAGACCGTAAGGATTGCAATAAAAAAACCTAGAATACCCGAAGTGTAAAGTGAAAGTACTGGCGGATAGACAAAAATTAGTATCGCTGATGAAAATATAAAGTAAGTAAATGTCGCTCGTGGATGATCAACGTATTCTTTTCTATGCGCATCAAAACGTTCAAAAAAACTCCAGAAAATAACTGAGACAAAAAGTATCCAAAATAATGGGTGGTCAATCATGCAAGCATTTTATCACAAAATACACACAATTTGGAATCAGGTAAGAAATTTACTTCTTTTTTGCCTGTGAAAAGCAATAGCGAACCTGTGAGCTTCAGCATTCGCAAGGAGAATTTGATCACGATATGAAAGAATTAGGTTTTTATCACCAAGTATCTTACTCGCCTTATGTTTGTCATCTTTTACCACCGCCACAACGGGGATATTTATTTTTAGTGAAGCCAAAGCATTCACAACAACCGAAAGTTGTATTTCATTACCATCAACAACAATAATCCCTGGATATTGCCATTCTGTATGACCTAATCTGCGTAAAAACATTTCTTTCAGTGCCCCTGGGTCGTTTGATCCTTTTATTGTTTTGATTGCAAATTTTCTATACTCAGTTTTTTCTGGAACACCATCTTCAATCACAGTCATAACACCCACCATATTTGTACCACTTAGATGCGCAACATCGTAGGCTTCTATGCGCAAAGCTTTACCAACATCCGACATATCTCTTTTTAACAGTGATACATCACGGATATGATTTAAAGCATAGAGAGTTTTTTTAACTTTATTGGCTTTTTCAAATTCTTGTTTTTTTGCATAAACATACATTTCTTTTTCAAGCGATTTCACCAACTCTTTCTTTTTTCCTTCGAAAAATAGTTTTATGTTTCGGATAGTTTTGGCGTATTGAATAATTGCATTACGTCTGTCATCCTCACGAATGCGGGCATCCAGGTCGGAATTCTGCAGACTGGATTCCAGCCTCCGCTGGAATGACACAAACACATCTGGTGTGAGCCCAAGTTGTCTATAAAATTCAAAATTATCTTTTTTAGAAGATTGACTATCAATAAATGGAAAAATTCTTCGAACAATTCTTAAGGCTTCTTTTAAAATACTTCCATGAGGAAATGGCCCGTAGGTGGCAATTAGATTCTGGGCTTTAGTTCCTAACTTTGAACTCAGAAGTGTTCCATTTTTTAAATCCAAATTTTTTCCACGTTCAATTAATACCTTAGGAAATTCTTCATCTGTTATTACAACATAGTTGTAACTTTTATTATCTTTCTCCTTTGTATTATATTTGGGTTGAAATTTTTTAATTAAATATGCCTCAAGAATTAAGGCTTCAAGCACCGAATCTGATGATTCATATTCAACTCTATCTGCCTTAAAAACCATATCAACCAAATGAGGTCCGCGTGTTGAAATAAGATCTTTTGAAAAATAACTTTTCACTCGATCTTTAAGTGAGGTAGCTTTGCCAACGTACAAAACACTTTTCCCTTGTTTGAAAAGATATACACCCGGGGTTTCAGGTAAATATGTTTTTTTAAATACTTGACTATTCATTATTTATGTTCTACATTATCATAAGAAAGGCAACAAAACAATGTATTTAGATGGGAACAAGGATAAACAAATATTATTGAAAGATGGGGATTTGGCGATCTTTCGAATACATGACCATGTAGTTCAGTTTGTCCGTGGACAGACAAGACTAATGAGTCGTTTCGATGATGATAAGACACATCTCAATACAGAGATCACGGAAGATTTTGCAAATGATATGTGTCGCCTTATCGCCCTGACACATGGTCTTGATGTTAAAAATGTTACCAGCAGTTTCAACAACGAGAACGCAATTTATTTTCGGTTTAATAAGTTCAAAAAAGTTCGCAAACCCGCTCAGCAAGCCTAAGATCTTGCTGGGTTTTTATTCCAACAAACGAGCGGTGTGTGAGTGAGTACTAATACATAATTTTCTGCTGAAAATTTGTACTAGCCCGACTCGCGCCGTCGCGCTCCGTCTTTTGAATTGCATACCTACGCAATTCAAACTCACTCACGACATCCGAGTGTAGTTGCGAACAAAAGGTAAATACCCCGTGGCTTGCCACGGCATTGGGTGAGCGAAGCGAACTCCCAATGGGTCCAGGGCTTGCCCTGGGGTTAATACCTTTTATTTATCGACTTATTCTACTATTCGCGCGAATTAGAGAAATGAGTTTTATCTTTTCAGTGCTTTTTTTAGATATTCTCCTGTATATGATTTCGGGTTTGCAGCAACGTCTTCAGGTGTTCCCTTTGCGCAGATTTGTCCACCATTTACTCCCCCTTCGGGGCCAATATCTACAATATAGTCTGCGCATTTAATGAGGTCCATATTATGTTCAATCACAAGCACAGTACTCCCCTTGTCTACTAATTTCTGTAAAATCTCAATAAGTTTTCGTACGTCTTCATAATGTAGACCGATAGTCGGTTCGTCTAAAAGATAAATTGTTTTCTGTAGATGTGGTCTGTAGAGCTCAGAAGAAATCTTCACACGTTGTGCTTCTCCGCCGGATAGTGTTGTGGCGGATTGACCAAGTTGTAAATACCCTAAACCAACTTGATTTAAAGTATCAAGTCTGTCGTGAATAGCTGGTATGTCATCGAAAAATGTAAGGGCCTCCTCGACTGTCATTTCCAAAACTTCATAAATATTTTTCTTTTTATATTTTACCTCCAAAGTTTCTTTCATAAATCGCTTACCCTGACAAACATCACAAGTCACATACACAGTTGGCAAAAAGTGCATCTCAACCTCAATACTTCCATTACCCTGACAAGCTTCACATCTCCCTCCTTTAACATTGAACGAAAAACGATTTGGAGCCCAACCTCGCACACGAGCCTCTGAAGTTGAAGCAAAAAGTTCTCGCACAAAAGTCCATGCTCCGGTATAAGTTGCTGGGTTTGAACGAGGAGTTCGACCAATTGCAGACTGATCAATTAGAATTGTTCTTCCAATATATTCAGTGCCAGTAAAAGAAGTACAGTTGAATATTTCTGCTGTTCGATATCTTTTCTCAAGTCGTGCCTGTAAGTTTTTGTGTAAAATTTCATAAACAAAAGAAGATTTTCCAGAACCAGATACACCCGTCACACAAACAAATTTGCCAAGAGGAATATCAATATTCATATTCTTAATATTAAAAATATTTCCACCTCTGATTTGAAGCTTCCCTTTGTCTTGATTCCTTCTAGCATCTGGAATTTCCATTTTAATATCCCCCCGCAAATAATCTAAAGTTAAAGATTTATTCTTGTTCGTTTTTGCTGTCAGTAAATCTTCAAGGTAACCTGAGGCAACAACATTACCTCCGTGTATTCCAGCTCCAGGACCAATATCAATTAAGTAATCGGCAGCAAAAATCGTATCTTCATCATGTTCAACGACAATAATAGTATTTCCCATATCTCGAAGCCTCAAAAGTGTTTCAATCAATTTATCATTATCGCGCTGATGTAGGCCGATAGTTGGTTCATCTAGTACGTACAGAGCTCCTACGAGCCCAGAACCTAACTGTGAGGCCAGTCGGATACGTTGGGCTTCTCCACCAGAAAGTGTATGTGCACGACGATTCAAAGAAAGGTAATCGATACCTACGTTAATCATAAATTCAAGTCGATTCATGATTTCCTTAACAATTACTTTTGAAATCTCTTTTTCTTGATCTGAAAGTTTTAGGCTTTTAAAGAAATTTTTTGCATCTAAAATTGAACAAGCTGTAAGACCAACGATATTTACCAATCCTTTATCCGCATTTTTGTCTGCGTCAGTCTGCATATAGTCTGCGCTAAGTCCGCGCTTCAGGTACACATGAAGAGCTTCATCGCGAAGCCTAGCTCCGTGACATTTTTTACATTCTTCATTACCAAAAAAATGTCTTGTGCCTAGACCATTACATTCTGTACAAGCTCCATATGGAGAGTTAAAAGAAAATAATCTTGGTTCAATTTCTGGATATGAAAATCCATCATAAGGACACATGAATTTTGAAGAAATGAGTTTTGTCTCATGAGGTGTCACAACTTTGAGTAAGCCTTCAGATTCCTGAAGGGCCCTTTCCAAAGCTTCACTCAATCGTTCTTTTGTGCCTGCTTTTACTCCCGCAGGACTTCCGATTTGTTTAATATCTGAAAGGAAGAATTCATCAACCAAAACATCAATATCATGTTTTTTGGTTTTTGTAAGCACAATTTGTTCACGAAGTTTTTTTTCTTCGCCATCAATAAGAACCCTCTCGTATCCTTTACCCAGTAAATCATATAACAATTGATAGTATTCTCCTTTTCGCCCCACAACAAGCGGTGCATAAAGACCAACTTTTAAATCATTAATTTCTACCCCCAAGACTTTGGTATCTTTACCTTTGGTATCGATTGATTTTACTGTAGTCAAAATTGTGTCCATTATCTCTTCATGAGAAAGTTTTTTAATTTCTCTACCGCATTCTAAACAGTGAGGCTTGCCGATTCGTGCAAAAAGAATACGCATGTAGTCGTATATTTCAGTAATTGTAGCCACAGTTGAGCGAGGGTTATTTGATCGAGATTTTTGATCAATAGAAATCGCAGGTGAAAGACCAATTATTTCGTCAACATCCGGCTTTTGCATTGTATTTAAAAATTGACGAGCATAAGCAGATAAAGATTCTACATATCGTCTTTGGCCTTCTGCAAAAATAGTATCAAATGCCAAAGATGACTTTCCACTTCCAGAAAGTCCTGTAATTGCAATCATCTTATTACGAGGCATAGATACGGTAATATTCTTAAGGTTGTGAGTCCTTGCTCCACGCACAATAATCTCTTCGCTAGCACTGTTATTATTTGTTTGTTTTTTATCTATTGACATAATGTTAAATATTCTATATAGTATTTTCGGTTAAAACAATTTGAAAAGTTATGAAAATCAAATTACATGTTGTTCTTTCCGGACAAAGTATAAATGAAGTCCGCACAAATCGGATATTCGAAATAGTGATTGACATCGATCTTTCTAAAGACAACAATATTGGAAATCTGCTGAAACAAAAAATTGTTGTTGGAAGAAATTATACTGAGAACGCATCGAGTTACACGATTTCATCCCTTCCAAACCCGGCTGGTGGAAAACTCAACGAACATATAGTTGATCTCTTGAACTATTCTCCATCAACACAGATCTTGGAAGGAACAGCTTTGGCTCTCCGATTGCTTTGCAACGGATATGTTAATGATCTTGTTGCAGATGGATGGAAGGAGCTAACCTAATCTAAAATCTATTGATCACCTCCCTTAAAAACGGAGGTGATTTTTTTATAGAATTTCAATTTAATTCTTACAACAAATACCACCAATTCCCCTAGATTTCTTTCTAGGGGTGAACATGAATTCTATCATGGATAACATAATATAACAACACATTTTAATCATTATTGACAGGGGTGAATATTAGGTATAGTCTTCTTTCGGAAAGGTAGAATCTATGGAAAGTACAAAACAAACTAAGAAACCAAACCCAAGAATTGGTATGGCTGTGACTTGGGCTGATCCAGAAACCCTCAGTCATGGTGATGATGCTCAATTCATGCAAAAATCTATGATTGAAAAACATGGATATGGACCGTTTAGAATTCACGAACTAAAACCATTCAACCTCAACGGTGATCCTCGTGGTGGATGGATTGTAACACTCACACAAAAAGGTCAATTGCTTTTAGATGAACCAACCAGAGGAGAAGACTTCGGACCGGCTTCTTATTGCTGGGATTGGCTTCAGCCTATACCACAACCAAAATTGCAAATCGGTGAGCTGGTGACGTGGGCTAATCTTGAAACAATTGACTTGTCAGTTTGGCCACAAGCTGAAACTGTACTACGCTTGAATAAAGAAAAATTAGGCCTAGGTCCATTTGTTGTTTGGATTCAGGAAGATTCATGTGTTTATTTGGTGGATCAAGGTGGGCTTCCACTAGTGACAAACGCACCTTTTAGAAGGAATAAATTTTTCAGAGATTTGCTTCAAGCAGTTTAAAATACGGCAACAACCCTAAAGTTAGTTGCCCTTTTTCTTTACCCTTAAAAGTTTTTGTTTACATCGATTTCTGCTTGTTCAGTGTAATCAATAAACATGAATGGACAAAAAGTTTGAAGGGTTAAGTCGAGTACTCCAAAAAATGAAGCTCCTCGTCAGCTTACCTCGAGGATCTTCATTTTGAGACCCACTCGGTTCTCAACGACTTCGTCTGCTCTCCTCCACGGGGAAAACTAGAGTTTTTCCCGACCCCTTTTCCGTTTTTTCTCCTTTGGGAATTCATTTAGAAACTCTTTATCAAATTCCCCTACTATTTTTCTATCAAGCTGGGTCATTTTACCCATCTTATTTTTTATTTTTTCTTTTATTTCAATTATTTCATCTCGCAAAATTGCGGCAGTTTCAAAATCTAAATCTTGCACAGCTTGAGACATCTGCTCTTCTTTTTCATCCAAAAGTTTCTTGGGGTTTTTTTGCAAAAGAGCTTCATCAATTGAAAGAAGTTCAGCTACAGCTTTTTTATGTTCATTTTGCAATTGACTTGTGATATCTTGGATTTTTTTAATAATAGTTTGTGGAGTGATACCATGCTCTTTATTGTATTTTTCTTGCAAAGTTCTTCTGCGAGCAGTTTCACTTATCGCTTTCTCCATTGATTTCGTCATATGATCTGCATAAAGAATTACTCGCCCTGAAGAATTTCTAGCTGCACGTCCGATAGTTTGTACGAGAGATGTTTCTGAACGTAGAAAGCCTTCTTTGTCCGCATCCAAAATTCCAATTAAAGATACTTCAGGTAGATCCAAACCTTCTCGAAGAAGGTTTACACCAACGAGACAGTCAAACTCACCGCGACGAAAAGCAGAAAGTAATTCAATTCGTTCAATTGTTTTTATATCACTATGTAAGTATTTTGAAGCAATACCTTTCTCAGAAAGATATTCACTCAAGTCTTCTGCCATTTTTTTAGTTAAGGTGGTAGCTATTGCTCTTTCTTTTTTCTTTATCACTTTTTCTGCTTCTTCGATGAAATCAAAAATTTGACCCCGATACCTAAGGTCTGGTCTTTTTGAATTCTTAAGGCCAGACCTTAATGACTCAACAATAGGTTTGACCTCCACAATGGGGTCCAAGAGCCCTGTGGGGCGTATCACTTGCTGTGCAACATGCTTACTGTGTTCTATTTCAAATTTACCTGGGGTAGCTGTAGTATAGATAGTCTGACCTGTTCTTTTAACAAACTCATCAAACTTTAAAGGGCGGTTATCAGAAGCAGAAGGTAGACGAAAACCGTAATCAATAAGTGTTTTTTTTCGTGATTGATCACCGGCATACATCCCCCCAATTTGTGATACTGTCACATGCGACTCATCAATAATTGTTAGAAAATCTGCTTCACCATTTGCTTTGCGTGGAAAATATGAAAGAAGAGAGTCGGGTGCCTCACCTGGTTTTTTTCCAGAAAAATGTCGTGAATAGTTTTCAATACCATTACAATAACCAACCTCCCGTATCATTGCGAGGTCATATGTGGTACGTCTTTTCAATCTTTCAACTTCAAGAAACTTTCCTTCTTTTTCTAATTCTTTTAATCTCTGATCTAATTCTTTTTTGATACTTATAAATGCCCTCTTCTGTTCAGCTTCATTTGTAATAAAATGTTTTGCGGGAAAAATAAAAATATTTTTGTCTTCGCTAATTATTCTTCTTGTAACTGCATCAATTTTTGAAATCGCTGAAATTATATTTCCATCAAATGAAAATCGAATAATATACTGTTCCGAAACAGGCATCACTTCAACTGTATTTCCCACAGCTCGCATCTGTCCTGATTTTAAATCTGCGTTTGTACGTTCAAAATGAATATCAATAAGTTTTGTTAGAAGCTCCATTCTTCCTAACTTATCACCAACAGAAAGTTTAAGATTTACCTTTTCATATTCCTCAGGAGAACCAAGTCCGTAAATACAAGAAACAGATGCGACAATAATTACATCTTTTCGACTTAATAGTGCTTGAGTACTTGCATGACGAAGTCTCTCAATTTCTTCATTAATCATCGCTTCCTTTTCAATATAGGTGTCTGAAACAGGCATATAGGCTTCTGGCTGATAGTAGTCGTAGTATGAAACAAAGTAATGCACAGCATTTTCTGGGAAAAACTCTTTATACTCTTGAGCAAGCTGTGCTGCTAGAGTTTTATTGTGAGCAATTACAAGGGTCGGCTTCCCCACTTCTGCTATCACATTTGCCATCGTAAACGTTTTTCCCGAACCAGTCACCCCTAAAAGTGTTTGATCTCTATACCCTTTTTTGATACCAGAAAGAAGCTCAGCTATTGCTTTCGGCTGATCTCCAGCTGGTTTGTACTCACTTTTAAGTTTAAATAATTTTTCTTTCATAAACACATCATTAAAGTCAAGAATATTTCTTATATTGTCATCCTCGTGTATTCACGGGGATCCAAGTCCGTATTTCAGACTGGATTTCAGCCTTCGCTGGAATGACAAAAAATGACAATCTTATCGTCATTAAATATATCTTGATATTACCCTATTTTTGTGACATTGTCATTATTCTTCAAAGAATGAGACCCCACCGAATCGCTTCGGTGAGGCCTGGTGCTTTGTATATGCTGTGAGGATCATTAATCCAGAATGTTTGATTACCCGTCATCGCCTTGGTGGGCTTTTACCCGTTTTCCCTCGCCGGTACTTCAGGCGCTGGGTACTTCAGAATTTGCAAGTAGACCTGCAGATTCATCGCCAACTAGCTGGTAGGATGTGAACCTCTTTATAGGCTTTTGCACTTAGAGTTTTCACACTCAAACATTTCATTAAAGAACAGCTAAAGTCACCAGGTGGAATGATACAACAAACACGTTTCCTTTACAATAAATTTACAGAGTATTATTATAGTCTTCAGAAAAGAATAGCCAATGAAAAAATTTAATAGTACTCAAACATATCTTGAAATGCTTCAAGACTGGATATCTAACGGTGAAAACCCACCCCCTCGACTTCCAGGATTAATGATTAAAATTTTAATACAAATCATCATAGCAGATGATGTTGTAAAGAAAGAATTTCTTGCCTTTGAGGCAATTGACATTCTCACCTCTAATTAATTCACAACACACGAAACATCGTGTGTTTTTTTCTAAAACTTTCGTATTCGAAAGTTAGGGAAAACATTTTGTAGTCAAAATGTTTTAGCTTATTTCTTATATCCCTCCAGAAAGCAGGGGTACGATTAATCGTACCCCTGCTTTTTCATTCTTAATTCCTAATTCATAAATCTTTATTCTTTCTATATCCTTCCAAAAAGCTATTTTTGAATTCGTGAAAAGTATCATTGAGCATTGATTCACGCATCTTTTTCACTAGATTGATTATGAAATACAGATTGTGAATTGATGCTAAAGTTGCGGCGAACATTTCTTTCGCTCTAAAAAGATGAGCAACATAGGCACGTGTGTAATTTTTGCAGGTATAACAATCACATTCAGAATCAATTTGAGTATAATCTTCTATAAATTTATTATTCAATAAATTCTCTTTTCCGAATCTTGTGTAAACTTGTCCGTTGCGCGCAATGCGTGTTGGTGCCACACAGTCAAAAAGGTCACAGCCATTTTCTACAGCCATAAAAAGATCTTCTGGTTCGCCTATACCAAGTAAATGTCGAGGTTTTTCCTCTGGTAAAATTTCATTAACCCATTTTACAGCTGTACCCATATCTTCTTTTGCAAAAGATCCCCCTATACCATATCCATCAAAATCCATTCCGGCTAGCACCGTTGCACTTTCCTTCCGAAGTTCTTCAAACCTCCCGCCTTGTACTATTCCAAACAAAGCCTGCCTTTCACTTGGGAACTTAGTTCCCAAGTGAATTGGTTTTGCATTTTTGTGATACTCAAGTGATTTCTTTGCCCAGCGATGGGTTCTATCGAGAGCTTCTTGTTGATATCGAAGTGGTTCATTCGGTGATGTGCATTCATCAAAAGCGAATATAATATCAGCACCAATATTGTGTTGAATTTCAATTGAGCGCTCAGGAGTAAAATAGTGTAATGATCCGTCAATTATAGATTTAAATGTAACACCGTCGTGATCAATAGTTGCAATCTTTACAACATCATCCTCGCTATTTTCAGGTAGTAAAAGTGGTGCACTCTCTGCACTTGTAACTTTCGAGATATTCTTTCCATACGCAGCACCAAGTGAGAAAACTTGAAAGCCACCTGAATCAGTCATTGTTGGTCCACTCCAATTCATAAATTTATGAATCCCTCCAGCGTCACGAATAATATAATCATGTGGTTGAAGATATAAGTGATATGTATTTGCAAGAACAACTTGAGCTCCCAAATCTTTAACTTGTTCTGGGGAGAGTGCTTTCACTGTTCCTTTTGTGCCTACCGTTACAAAAGCTGGAGTTTCAATGTCTCCGTGAGGTGTGGAAATAACCCCCGCACGACCGAGAGAATTATTTAGTTTCTTTTCAATTTTAAATTTTAATGGTTTGGACATTTGTGCTTAGAATACCAGATGAGTGAGAAAAACAAAAGAATAATAATTTAGTAACTAAGAACTACACCTTAAAAAATATTACAGTTAACAAAGTCAACGATCGTAGAGTTTGTTAACTATATATTTCGGAGTATCTTTCAGATCGTATTTCCACCTTGATATTAATGATAGAAATAATAAAAGCCGCTTGCGTATGCGAAGCGGCTTTGTATGATATGTGCGATTGATTATTTCGGGACTTGTGGAAAACCAATCACATTTGCAGGCAAAGCGTCGGCTGGTGAAACAGCTAGAACTTTCTGCATTGTACTAAAGAACGAAACGAGGGTTGATTCAAATGAGTGCCAGACTTCCGGCATCAAAAGCTTCAAAGTGATGATTGCAATACCGAGGCCAATGCTTCGTAGTATTTTCATAATATTAATTATTATGAGAGGAATATTTGCGATGCGTGGACTAGACGCTTCGGCAGAGCTCATCACTCTCTTCCCCTCGCGGATAGTAACCAAAGGCGACCATTCGAGAGAAGACGACTTGTCCTTCTAAGTTTTTGACTTTGTCAAAAAGTTTGAAGGGTTTACCCCTCTAAGTTATTAATTAATTAATAAGTTTGTAGGGCTTATCCTTCTAAGTTTTTAGTCACTTTTGTTGCGTAGCAATCTGGCCAAAAAGTTTGAAGGATCATTCTTTAGTTTTCAAGGTATTTTGAGGTTCCTGTTCCCTCTTTCGGATATATTATATCATATATGATATAATTTTGTCAAGTATAAAACCGGCAGTTCTTGCCGGTTTTATACGATTTTCTGATTACAAAAGCCGGTCGTGTACACGATCGGCTTTATGAAATTTAGTAAACTAGTATGGCATTTGTGGCACACTGATTACATTTCCTTGTAGTATGTCTCCTGGCGCTAGGGCTAGGGTTTTCTGCAAGGTTGCAAAGAACTGAAGAAGGGTTACTTCTATCGCGTGCCAGACATCTGGTACGAGAAGTTTAAGTGTGATGATTGCAATGACTACTCCAATTGCTCGACAACTTCGAATTGCTTGTAACATATTTTTGTATGTTATAAGAGGAAATTTTTCAAGCGTGGACTAGACGCATTGCTAGAGCTCATCACTCTCTTCCCCTCGCGAATGATAACTATCAGCAATCATTCGTGAGAGGAAGATTTACCCTTCTAAGTTATTAATTATTGCGAAGCTTTAATTAATAAGTTTGTAGGGTTTATCCTTTCAAGTTTTTAATTATTGCGAAGCTTTAATTAAAAAGTTTAAAGGAAGTATTTTTTCAATCTTCTATCCGTAGTAATTATATCGTGTATGATATAATTCTCCAAACAAATTATATACATTTTTACACCAAAGGATAGAAATTCAAATTTGTAAAATTACGTGAGAATTTGAATTATCCACAGGAGTGAGACAAAAATATTTCCGAGCATCTGGAGTTGCAAAGCATGGTCTTTTAAGAAAAAATCGCAAGGTATACCTTGCGATTTTTTCTTAAAAGTTTGCGACGAAGCCGAAGCGAGAAATCGCAGGTTTCGGAGCGGTCGGAAATATTATTGCTGAACGTTATTTAACTTCTAACAACTCCACTTCAAAAACTAAAGTTGAATTTGCTGGAATCGGGCCAATTTCTCGATCGCCATAAGCTAGATTTGCTGGAATAACAAGCTTTCGCTTTCCTCCAACCTTCATTCCAGAAAAACCTTGATCCCAACCGGCAATTACTTGTCCTGCACCAAGATCAAAATCAAAAGGAACACCACGTGAGTAAGAGCTATCGAATTCTGTTCCATTCATTAGAGTACCTCTGTAATTAACTACAATATGCTTACCTGCTACAGCTTCTGTGCCTGTACCTACCACTAAGTCACTGATTATCAGCTGAGGCGCTTGTTGTGCACCGTTATCTGCAATATTCATATTAAGATTATTTAATGATAATGACGAAGAAGTCTTAGAAAAAAGTCCTAACGAACCAAACACTACAAAACCTGCAATAACTACAAGTGCAGTGACGATTGCTACAACTTCATTTTTTGATATTTTTTTCATACACTTGTATTTTACACTTACATCATTAATTTTGCAAAAGATTAGATATTAGTTACAATTCATCCTTCAAAATTTTTGCTTACTCATCATGCAATCTTATAATTAAAATATGAGATAATAACTATGTAATTAATATTATTATACTAATTATGACTATGAGTAATATTGCATGATGCAGAAAAGTTATCATTTCTCAATTAAAGACATTATTATCTTGCTTTGTTATAATGGTTATATATTTTTATCAACAGTAAGGATTTGATAACTTTTTTAAGCAAAAACTTAGTAGGATATATCCTTAAAAATTTTTATTTACACATTATGCAATACGTATATGTGCTACAAAGTAACAAAGATAAAGAAATATATGTTGGTTGCACAAAGGACCTAAAGAAGAGGTTTGTATTGCATAATGCGAAAAAAGTGGCATCTACCAAAAGACACGCACCATACTCTCTGATATACTACGAAGCGTATGTTAACGAAAGAGATGCTTTTGCTCGCGAACAGTATATGAAAACAGGTTGGGGTAAGACATTTTTGCGTAAGACATTAAACAACTTTTTTATAAATAAAAACTTAGAAGGATGAAAAAAATAATTAAATTCTTTGATCATTTGGAAGACCGTATTAGGGGGTTTTTTAGTCACATACCGATTAGTTACGCCTTTCTAGGAGGGGTAGTAATGATTCTTTTTTGGCGGGGGATTTGGCATACTGCGGATATTCTTCAAAAAAAGGGCGGTATCTGGGGGTTGTTGTTTTATGAGCCTGTTACAGTAGTATGGACTACGATTATAATGCTTATGATTGGGCTTTTTGTTTCGTTTTTTATCGGAGAACAAATTTTGATTTCCGGTTTGAAGCAAGAGAAAAAAGTTGCTGATAAAACAGAGAAAGAAATCGAAGAAGAAGAAACTCAAATAAACAGAATAGAGAATAAACTTTTGAAAATAGAAACAGAAATTTCAGAATTGAAAGATGATTTAGAAAATAAATAAGATAATATTTAAGAATGACAAAAATAATTGCTACTCATGATGGTAAATTTCACGCGGATGATGTTTGTGCTGTGGCCGCGATTGCTCTTTTAATAGATGGTCCAATTGAGGTGATTCGCACAAGAGATATGGTATTGATAAATAAAGCAGATTTTGTCGTCGATGTGGGAGGTGTCTTTGATGCAGATAAACAAAGATTTGATCATCATCAAGAAGGTGGAGCTGGAGTAAGAGAGAATGGGATACCTTATGCAGCTTTTGGTTTGGTGTGGAAAACTCACGGAGAAAGCCTATGTGGAAACTCTGTTGTGGCTAGAATCATCGATAAAGATATGGTGGCCTCACTTGATGCATCAGATAATGGTGTAGGTGTTTTTTCTACAGATTTTAAAGATGTGAATATGTATGGATTAGATAATGTAGTAAATGCCTTCGTGTCTAACTGGAAAGAAGATGATAGAAATATGGATGTGGCATTTGCTGAACTTGTGAAATTTGTAAAAGCTCTTTTGGCTCGTGAAATTATGCGAGTTAGGGCAAAAATGGAGGCAAAAGAATTTGTGGAAAAGGCCTATGAAGAAGCTGAAGATAAAAGAATTATAGTGCTTGATGGTCAATATCCATCTCGAGATTTTCTTTCAAAACATCCTGAACCTTTATATTTTATTCGACCAAGAACAAATGATGGTAAGTGGTCTGTAGAGACAGTGAGGGATGATTCAAGGAGTTTTATAAATAGGAAAGATTTTCCAGCAACATGGAGTGCAAAAAGAGATGGGGAATTTGCTGAAATTTCAGGTGTGGCAGATGCAGTATTTTGCCATAAAAATCTTTTTTTAGCTGTTGCAGATTCCAAGGAAGGTGCAATAAAGCTTGCAAAAATTGCAGTTGAAGCTTAAAGTGGTGTTTCTCTTAATAAAATCTAACTTTAAAACTATATAATATGGCCTTTGTTGATGAAATACGAATACATGCGAAAGCGGGAGATGGTGGAGATGGAGTGGTGAGGTGGTTGCACGAAAAGGGTAAAGAATATTCAGGTCCTGCTGGAGGTAATGGTGGCCGAGGAGGAGATGTGTATTTTTCTGCATCTTCTGATTTGGCGTTGCTTTCAAACTACCGTCATCAAAAATTATTTAAGGCCGTGCGTGGTACGGATGGAGGAGGTAAATCTTTATACGGAGAAAATGGAGATGATTGTGAAATTGCTGTACCTGTCGGTTCGATTATAACTGATCTGACGAATGACAAAAAATATGAATTACGAACCGTTGGAGAAAAGATAAAGGTTCTTGAGGGTGGTCGAGGAGGTTTGGGTAATGAACATTTCAAAGGTTCAAAAAATATTTCACCAGAAGAGTTTACTTTGGGTAAGTCAGGAGATGAAGCAGATTTTTATATTGAGCTCGAGCTTGTAGCTGATATTGGAATCATAGGTTTGCCGAATGCTGGTAAATCTTCTCTATTAAATGCAATAACAAATTCACGTGCGAAAGTTGGAAATTTTGAGTTTACAACTTTAGAGCCAAATCTAGGTTCGTTATATGGAGTGATACTTGCTGATGTTCCGGGACTTATTGAAGGTGCCGCTGAAGGTAGAGGTCTTGGACATAAGTTTTTACGACATGTCAGAAGAACAAATCTTTTGCTTCATTGTATTGCTGCTGATACAGAAAATTTTGAGGTAGCATATAAAACTGTGCGAACAGAACTTGAAAAATTTGATGTTGAGATGGCCAAAAAAGAAGAAATCATATTAATCACAAAAACAGATATGGTGGATGAAAAAACACTAGCTGCACTTGTAAAAAAATATACAAAGACTCACAAAGTCCTTACAGTCTCAA
>CAIZIN010000044.1 GCA_903933085.1 uncultured bacterium | reverse complement strand
TCTGTTTTGAAAGTTGGATGTCTTTTTTGGAAACAAAAATATTTTTGTGGGTCAGTATGAGGCTTATATATGATGCTAGCCACATAATTGCTCGCCAAATAAACGAACGAGGTTCCATGAATGAAAATCCATGGATTGTTTGAATGATTCTGATTTTATTTTTATTTGAAAAATTATATATTCTTGATGCGACTGCCCCTATTCCTGCAACTTTTGGTCCGTTGAGATGAACGATATCTGGTTTTTCTTGCCTCAATATTTTCAGTATTTCTAAAAGAACTTTCGGCTCATCCCAGATTTTTATGTCTCGTCCTAGAAAGGGGATTGATATAGTCTTTATACCTTCGGCTAGCAATTTATCAAATAGAATACCGTTACCACTTGAAGCCACTGTAATTTCATACTCATCTTTAAGTTTTTGAGCCAAATCAAAAACATACCTCTGAGCTCCACCCCAGTTAGATTTTGTGATTACATATAGAATTTTCTTTTTATTGGTCATTTTTTTAGTTTAGCACAGATTCATTTACTATCTAAAACTTCTGAGAAAATTAACAAATTTAGCCAATAAGTAGTTGCTGTAATTTTTTTTATACTTTTCAATAAGTTTGTTCTGTATCTCAAGGCCAACTTTTTTCTTATTAGAATAACTTTGGCCCGAGTGCTTTCGGTAGGCAACAGAGGCGATATCTAAATTTTCCAATTTTTTATCTAAACCAATCCTTAAGAATAGATCATAATCTTCTGCTAAGGGTAGACTTTCATCATACAAACCAATTCCCACTACATTTTCCTTGCTAAATAAAACGCTTGAGTGACAGAAATTATTTTTTATCAGCATCTGCTTTTTTATCTTGCTATCCTTGTTTGGATAATTAATATTTTTAAGCAATTTGGAATTTTCATCAACGATTTCTATATTTGTACCGACAAGACCATATTCAGTATTTTTGTCCAAAAACTCAACTTGTTTTTCGAGTTTTGTCTTATCTATCCAATAGTCATCGCTATCTAGTACTGCAATATATTTCCCTTGAGAAAGAGCTAAACCACGGTTCCTGTTTTTTGCAATTCCTAGGTTTGTATCGTTCTTAAAGTATTTAATTCTTTGGTCGTTCTGGTATTTAAAAATAACCTCCTCTGTATTGTCAGTTGAAGTATCATCAAGAATAAGAAGCTCCCAATTCGTAAAGGTTTGAGCAATAACGCTTTGTATCGCCTGTTCAATATAGTGAGCACGATTGTACGTGCACATTTGTATGCTGACTTTTGGTCTTAAATTTGTATCCATGATTTTGGTAATATATCTAATTCATCAGCCGTCTTTTTTGTAGTCCACTGTCTCGGAGCTATAACTATTTTATCTGGGTTTTGATTGAGCCACGCCCCCCACCAAGAGAAAGAAGAATTAGCAATTATGTTATGTTTACACTTACTCATTAAAATTAGTTCCTCATAATCTTTTATTTCTGGACTTGAAACAAATACAGCGTTGTCTAATTTAAGATTCTCTTTTACCCACGCTATATCATCAGAAAAAATGAAGAAAGTAAGGGATTCAATTTTTTCTCTAATATATTCGACTGCTGCTTCGTAGTAATCCAGGTTGCAAACACCATGGTGCTTATTTGTGCTTGTATTTAATACATAATCTCCTCTACGAATATGTATTGAAACTGCATTCTTTGTATCCAAAATTTTGTTGGTGTATTCCTGAGAGATAGCACTCAGAGGTTCTTTAAGTGTAAATTCTTTGCGAACCATGTTCTCCGTTGATTTGAAGTACTTTTCGCTTTGATAAAAACCATAATTACCTGTAATTTTTGAAGTAAGTTTCTGATAGTATTTTTTGAATAGTCCATCTTCAATATTTTCAAATTTAGATGAATTATCCACGTTGAAATTATTAAGAAAAAATGGGCGATCTGTATCTATTTTATTCAATTTAAAAAAAGAAGTATCAAAAATAACATCTTTTTTATCAACTAAGATAAGTTTTCTCCCGTATGCATACTGGAACATTTGATTTCCGAGCCCTCCTTTTATTTTAACTATTTTCATTTTTATTTTTTAACAAACCAGAAGCACCCGCAGGAATATTTCTCATTCTTAACTAAATCTGGATTTGCGTTTTGGATAAGCCCTCCGCTTTTTCTGTATTCAGGAATTAGAGAGAATTCCCTTAGTTCAAAACCTTCAAAATATGAAACAATTTGTTCGTAGGAATAAATTCTGTGAGCATTGAATTCAATTTTTGGTTCACCTACTGGTGTAACGAAAATTAGGTTACCTCCTACAGTTGTAACTCTCTTTAGCTCATTAATTGCCTTTATGTCGCCATTTGGGTCTATTGGGTCGCCATATCTACCTAATCCAACGTGTTCCACTGTGTGCATGCAGGATATGGAACTTACACTGTTTGATTCGAATGGTAAGTTATGCAGATTACCTTCTTTGCTTGTCAGATTACTTAATTTTAAATCTGCGGGTCTGTAATCATAAAAATCCACCGGAATGAAGGCTGAGACGATCCCGCAGAAGTATAAACTCGATGAGACATCAATATGTTTTACTGGATTTATTTCTTTAACTTTTCTGGCTGCCCATGAAGTATGATAAACATAATGTCTGTCGAAGTCTGTTTGGATAGTCTTGTCTTTTATTTGAGGGTAGAAATTCTTTGGCTCAATTTTGAATCTTTTTTCTTTGTCTATTTTTGTGTATGCAAAATAATCTTTAAGGACAAAAGGAGAAAGAATTATACGGATAGCTTTTTTAATAAGTTTTTTCATATATTGAATTTATGTAAGTTTCTGCAATTTTTACATACCCAATTATATTCATATACGGATCGTATGTATTATTTAATTTCTTTCCTGTTCCATCGTTTCTATATTCAAGTGTTTCAATTATAACAAAGTGTGGCCTAAATCTATTCCAGTCATTGCTTTCTAATACCTCCATATCAAAACCTTCTGTATCAATCGATAAAATGTCAATTTCCTTACCTTGAATATTATTTTCTAGTATCTCTTTTAGCGGAGATATTGGTATTACAAGTTCTTTTTCTAATATATGCCCCATCTTTTGATACTCTTCGGAGGCGTTTTTATCAAAAGTACTCAATGTACTTTCTTTAAAAACATAAAAATTCATTTCTGATTTTTCTTTTCCAACCCCGATATTGAGGTTTATATCTCTTCTTCTAAATAATTTGAAAAGCCAAATTCTTGAATGGTTTGGCTCTATGTTTATCCCTGTCCAACCTTTTTTATAAAATAAAAAAGTATTATTGAATTTGATAGGATGATTTGCACCAACATCAACATAAAAACCATTTTTTTTGTTTGGCAATAATGATTCGAGTATTAAATCTTCTCCACATTGGCTACTTACAAGCCTCAATCCGAATATTTTTAAAAGTATTTTATTTAACATAATTTTTTTTTAGATTTTTAATATATGTTGATATATACCCAAGTAAATATTTTTTTACTAATATAAACGTGCCATGGAAAGTTTGGTTATTTTCTTTTCCTATTTTATACATCTCTTTAAAGCCATTTCTGATACCTTTTAATGATTGAGATAATGCATTATTTTCAACTCTGTAAAATCCAAACACGCTATTTAGATAATACATGTTCGGATTATTTTTTAAAGCTTTTAACCAAAAATCATAATCTCCAGCAATTCGATATTTTATGTTAAAACCGTTTACTCTTTCGAATACATTTCTTTTGAAAAATACTCCTGGTTGCACAGGAATTGAACTAGTATTGTGAAGTAGAGCATCATTAAAATTTAAACTAGATTTTGTTATAAAATCTTTGTGTGGTGTATTTTCTTTGACAATGATTACATTTCCATAAATTATATCAATGTCTTCTTGTCTTTCTAAGATAGAGACTATTTTTTGGGTGATATCAAGCTTATAATAATTATCAGAATCAAGCCATGCAAAGATTTTTCCCTTTGCCATCTTAAAACCTTTATTTAACGCATCATAAATACCCATGTCTTCTCCTGATA
>CAIZIN010000043.1 GCA_903933085.1 uncultured bacterium | reverse complement strand
TCTTAATTCTTAATTCTTAATTCTTAATTCTTAATTCTTAATTCTTAATTCTTAATTCTTAATTCTGCCCAATTAATATGTTATAATTCTTACCATGATACAACCAAACGCAAATAGAACGCATGAAAAAATGAAGGAAGTTTTGATGGCTCCTGACGCTTCGGGGCCAGAAATTCATTATTATATGATTCGTGGAGGGAGTGAGAAAAAAAATATTACCGTATGGGAAAGTGGAACTATCGGTGGGGAGTATATAAAAACTTATGGGCATTATCACATCATTGATTTTAAGGAGACTTATTGGATTATAGAAGGTGAGGGTATTTTAATTTTACAAACTAGACAAAAAGATGAAGATGGAAATGATATTGATGATAAAGTAGAAACCTTTAAGGCTATAAAAGTTAAAAAAGGGGACCAAATTGAAATCCCTTCTTTTACTGGTCATTTGGTGGTGAACACAGGAAAGACTTGGTTGGTAACTTCAGATGATAGTCCTGTTAATTTAGATGATAATGCAAGTATGCCAGAACATGCTGATTATGAAGCTGTGAAAAAAATGAAAGGTTTTGCCTATTATGTAGTCGAAAAAGACGGCGTTCCAACTTTGGTGAAAAATGAAAATTACTCATTTGTTCCAGATGCTTCTATTATTGAATTAAATAAAAATATATAAATGAGTAAGGTATACATTGTTGCTGTGGATATGGGTTATGGGCATCAAAGAGCGGTTTTTCCTCTTGAGCATATTGCTGAATTGCCGGAAGGTTGGGAATTACCATCGCCAATCATTTCTGCTAATAATTATCCTAATATTCCAAAAGCCGATAAAAATAAATGGGCTGATACACGAAAGATATATGAGTGGGTTTCTAAAATGCGAAGTGTTCCATATTTGGGAATTTTAATGTTTAGTATTTTGGATTATTTTCAACGAATAGAATTATTCTATCCAAAACGAGATCTTTCAGCTCCTAGTCTTCAGGTTCATCAGATTTATAAGATGATTAAAGAAGGGTTGGGAAAACATTTAATTGAAGTTTTAAATAAAAAACCTTTGCCACTTTTAACTTCGTTTTTTATGCCCGCGATTTTTGCAGAAGAACATGGGTATGAAGGGGAGATATATTGCCTTTGTACAGATACTGATATTTCTCGTGCCTGGGCTCCACTTTATCCTGGTAAAAGTAAGATTATATATTTAGCTCCAAACCAAAGAGTAAAAGAAAGACTTTTGCTTTATGGTGTAAGAGAAGAAAAAATTATTACAACAGGTTTTCCGCTACCTCTTTCAATGCTTGGTGATGAAGAAAAACTAGAAATTGCAAAAGAAAATGCCTACAGAAGAATAGTAAAGCTTGACCCAGAAGGTATTTATCGACAGAAATATGAAGCTATTGTTTCTGAATATTTCGATGTGAGTAAAGAAGTTAAAAATTTGCCAATTAATTTAACTTTTGCTGTAGGTGGAGCGGGGGCTCAAGCGGAAATTGGTGAGCAGATTCTCATATCTTTAAAAAATATTATTGCTAGTGGAAAGATTAAATTAAATTTAGTTGTTGGAACATCTAAAGTTTTGTTTGATAAATACACAAAAATTATAGAAGAAAAAGATGATCTTAGAGAGTTATATGAAAAGCGTCTTATAAAAATTATTTATAATGCGGATAAATTTGAATATTTTAGAGTGTTTAATGATTTATTGATAGAAACAGATATACTGTGGACAAAACCAAGTGAACTTTCATTTTATGCTGGTCTAGGTCTTCCGATAATAATTGCTCCTCCGCTAGGTTCACAAGAAAAATGTAATAGAGAATGGCTCCATACTATTGAGGCCGGTATCGATCAAGAAGCTCCAGAATTTTCAAATCAATGGTTTATGGATTGGCTAGGAGATGGAAGATTTGCTGAGCTTGTGACAAATGGATTTCTCAATGCGCCTAAAAGAGGTACATACCACATAGAAAGTCTTTTATTAAAAGGGGAGAAAGAAGAAGTTGAAAATATTCACACGATATGATGACATCATTAATTTTTGCAATTGTTGGGTACGCACTTTTGGCAATTGTGTCTATTTTAGATAAATCTATTTTGACAAAATCTGTAAAGAAACCATCTGTATATGTTTTTTATTCGACAATCTTCTTTTTTTTAGCCTTTTTATTACTACCTTGGTGTGAGGCAGTTAGTTCACTTGGCGTGCTAATTTCGATAGTATCAGGTTTAACTTTTGGTTTTGGTATGTGGGCAATGTTTACGGCTTTAGAGTATGGAGAAGCTAGCCACGTGTCGCCATTTATCGGAGCTGTGGTTGTGCTTTCGACATATTTCTTCTCGTCTTCAATTCTTGGTGAGACTTTGAGTTTAGGAATTAAGATTGGTTTATTATTTTTGGTAGTAGCTAGTATGCTATTGTCTGTTGAAAGAAATAAAAAACATACAGGGCTTCATAAGGGTTTTATATGGGCATTCGTAGCAGGAATTCTTTACGGACTTTCTCATGTGTTTGCAAAACTAATGTATGAAATGTATCCATTTTTTACTGGGATAATTTGGACAAAGGGCATGGTTGGGTTTGTTGCTGTAATTGTGCTTTTTGTTCCTGGTGTATTTAAAGCGATTTCAAATAAAGGAAAAGATAAAGTTAAAGAAGGTGGGATAAAAATAGTGATATGGGATAAAGTTCTTGGAATTATTGCTGTTGTTTTGATACAGTACGCTATCTCTACTGGTAGTGTAACAATAGTAAACGGACTCGCGGGAATACAATACGCGCTAATGTTTGTATTTATTTACCTTTTGACTAAATTTAGACCTGCTGTATTTTTTGAAAAATTCTCCAGAAGAGAGTTGGTGATTGAAAGTGTAGCAATAGGTCTTATGAT
>CAIZIN010000042.1 GCA_903933085.1 uncultured bacterium | reverse complement strand
AATTAAAACATTTATATTTTATTTATAAAATTAAAAATTTGAAATTAAAAATTAGAATAAGTAGCTTAATAATAGCAATAATACAGATATATGAAAAAGAGCGAAGCAAATAAAAAGTTGGTGTTATTGGATGTTCACGCGATTATGCATCGCGCGTATCATGCATTGCCAGACTTTGCCACATCAAAAGGCGAGCCAACTGGAGCTCTTTATGGCTTGGTGACAATGCTCACAAAAATAATCGATGAATTAAATCCAGATTATATTGCCGCATGTTACGACCTTCCGAAGCCAACATATAGACATGAAGCATATAAAGAATATAAGGCAGGCCGAGCAAAAACAGATGGAGATTTGGTAGATCAAATAATTCGATCTCGAGATGTTTTTAAAGCATTTAATATTCCAATGTATGAGAAAGAGGGTTTTGAAGCCGATGATATGTTGGGTACTATTGTTGAAATAATGAAAAATGATAAAGATGTGGATATTGTTATTGCTTCTGGAGATATGGATACACTTCAACTTGTGTCTCAGAAAAAAGTACAAGTATACACTTTGAAAAAGGGGATTAAAGATACGATAATTTATGATGAGAAAGCTGTGGAAGAAAGATTTGGATTTGGGCCATTACTTTTGCCAGACTATAAAGGTCTTCGAGGCGACCCTTCAGATAATATTATTGGTATTTCAGGGATTGGTGAAAAAACAGCTACAGACTTGATTCACAATTTTGGAACAATTGAAAATATTTATGATGTTCTAAAAAAAGATAAGGCCTGCCTGGCCAAGGGAAAATTAAAAGAAGCTGGTGTGAAAGATAGGATAATCGGACTTTTGGAAAGCGGAGAAGAGGAAGCGAAGTTTAGTAAAATGCTGGCTACGATCCGCCGAGATGCGCCTATCACTTTTGAATTACCAAAAGAGACTTGGAAAGAGTGTTTTGATTTTGATAAGACTGATGAGCTTTTCACTGCTCTCGAATTTAGAAATCTTAGTTCTCGCTTAAGAAAAACCATGGGAGCTCCAGTGAAACTTTTTTCTACCGAAGAAGATTCAAGTGAAGAAGTGGACGTAAGTTCACAAGAATTCAAGGAGGCTTCATTGGCGCTTTGGGTGCTTGATTCAAACATAACAAGTCCAAAGCCTGAAGATATTTTCAATCATACTCATGCAAAAAGTTTAGACGAAGCAAAAAAACTTTTACTTGCAGATATTGAAAAGAAAAATTTAAATAAAGTTTATGAGGAAATAGAGCTACCTCTTATTCCTGTTGTTGATTCAATGGAGAAGTGGGGGATAAAAATTGATAAAGAATATTTAGAGACTCTATCAAAAAAATATCATATAGAATTAGATAATTTAAAAAAAGAAATTATTGAAATGGCAGGAATGGATTTTAATGTTAGTTCGCCAAAACAACTCGGAGAAGTTCTTTTTGAGAAAATGGGGTTAAAAGTTAAGAATCAAAAGAAAACTGCGAGTGGGTCGTTTTCCACAAAAGAATCTGAATTAGAAAAACTAAAAGATCTACATCCAATAATTGGAAAGATTTTAGAGTATCGCGAGTTTGATAAATTACTCGGAACATATATAGATACTATTCCAAAACTGTTGGATACAAATGATCGACTTCATACAACGCTTATGCAGGCAGGGACAACAACAGGAAGAATGTCTTCTCATAATCCAAATATTCAAAATATTCCAATGCGAAGTGAATTGGGTAAAAATATTCGACGTGCATTTATTGCAGAGAAAGGATTTAAAATAGTTTCATTTGACTATTCTCAGATTGAACTTCGTATCGCAGCGTTTCTTTCACAAGATGAAAAACTGCTAGATATTTTTCGAAGTAAAACAGATGTTCATAAGGCTGTGGCCGCTCAGGTTTTTAAGGTAGAGGAAAAAGATGTGACAAGTGAAATGCGTGGGAGGGCAAAAACCATTAACTTCGGAATCCTGTTTGGAATGGGTGTGACAGCTTTGCAAACAAATCTTAAGTGTACCCGAGCAGAGGCTCAGCAATTTTTAAATGATTATTTTGAGACTTTTACAAGATTAGCTCAGTATTTAGATAGAGTAAAAAGTGAAGCGGGAAGAAATGCTTATACAACGACATACTTTGGCCGTAGGAGGTATTTTGAAGGGTTAAAGTCTAAAATACCTTACGTGAAGGCAATGGCAGAGCGAATGGCCATTAATGCGCCAATTCAGGGCACTGAGGCGGATATTATCAAGCTTGCCATGATAAATATTCATAAATGGATAGAAAAGGAAAAATTAGGCAACGATGTCAGGTTGCTTTTGCAGGTTCATGATGAATTAGTTTTTGAAATTAAAGAAGGTTTGGTAGAAAAAGTTGTACCAAAAATAAAAGAAAGTATGGAGGGTGTTGAAATTCCTGAGGATAAAGATAAGATAGTGTGTGTAGCAGAGTCAGAAGCCGGAGAAAATTGGCTGGAAATGTCAGAAGTAAGGTAGGTGGAAAGTTTTTTAAAAATTCTTATTCGGTGAAAGTTTCTTCTGGCACGAAAATTTTTTGCTAAAAATTTTCTCCGTCCGTCGTCGCCCTTCATTACATGAACAGTAGACCTTTTGGATATAATCTTCGTTTTTTCAAAACGCGATTCTATCTCAAAAGCTTCTTCGGTGCTTTGATACGCACCTCAGCCTCCCGAGGCCAGCCGAAACTTCCACGCTCAACAAATTTTTAAAAAACTTACACTTTATATATTTCTGTCATTCTTGTGAAGTCGGGAAGGGACCCGACTGCAAGGACGGAGCACGGCGGTGCGAGTCGCGGTCAGAAGATTTTCCAACAGAAAAATACTTGTGACCTGATCGGGAATCCATGCCGTATTTTGAATTTAATTTTTTCCATCTTCTTTATCTTCCTGATGGGGCGGGGTGAGGAGGAGGAGTGAGAGGAATGAAACATTTTGATTACAAAATGTTTCATACAAATTTAAATTTAATCCGCATTGTCATTGCCGACCCGATCGGCAATCCAGGTGAATCTGCATTTATTCTTAATTCTTAATTCCTAATTCTATGCTCACAATTTTCAACGGAAACGATGAGGTTTTGGTGCGAGCGAAGGCTCGGGCCCACGCACTTTCTCTGCAGGGTGATAATTGTGATTTTTTAGTATTAGAGAGTGATACTTTTTCGGGGGCAGTTTTTGATGAAAGCTTTTTTGCTCAGTCTTTCTTTGGTACAAGTTATGTGATTTTTTGTGATAGTGTTTTTGAAAATAAAGAAGCTTTAGAATTTTTTGAAAAGTTTGGGGAAGAAATTGTGGCTTCATCAAATAATTGTGTTATTGCTGAAAAAACTTTGCCTGTAGCTTTGGTTGCAAAATTTAAAAAAATAGGAGCAAAAATTCTTGATTTTAAAGTTGAAAAAAAAGATGAAAGGAAATTTAATACATTTGCTCTTGGAGATGCTTTGGGAATGAAGGATAAGAAAAATTTATGGATTCTATTTGCTCAAGCTAGAGAGCTTGGTTTAGAGGGGGAGGAAATTTGTGGAGTTCTATTTTGGCAGATAAAAAATATTCTTTTAGCTGGGACGACAAAAACTTCTGTTGAAGCTGGTGTTTCAGAATATCCATATAAGAAAGCAAAAAGTTTTTCAAAAGTTTGGAAAAGGGAAGAACTACAAGATTCACTTCTTTGCCTTACGAAAATGTATCATGATGCCCATAGGGGAAAGGGGGATTTTATGAATGGGCTTGAAAGGTGGGTGTTGGGGGTTAGGTAGGTAATTATTGGGTGCCTGGTAGGAGTATCTTCCATTACATGGACGGTATACCTTTCATACCGTACTCGCTTTGCTCCGTGCGGTATATTCAAGGTCTTGACCAATTTTTATTATGAGTTACGAATTAGAAAAATGGAAATACTCTTGTGGTGCAGATTCCTGGTAGGAAATCTTTCGTTACACGAACAGTACCCCAATTGGATTTTCTTTTCGTGAGTACACTCAATAAAACCTCAATTGGGCTTCGATTCCTACCCGCACCTGCCACCCGGCAGGTGCTCAGGCGCACAAATAAAAAACAGCATGAGTATGCTGTTTTTTATTTGTGCGCCTGGTAGGAGTATCTTCCATTACATGGACGGTATACCTTTCATACCGTACTCGCTTTGCTCCGTGCGGTATATTCAAGGTCTTCGATTCCTACCCGTAAGCTTCCCCGAAGCTTACTCAGGCGCACAAAACAAAAAACTGGCTTTCACCAGTTTTATATTTTGTGCGCCTGGTAGGAATCGAACCTACGACCATCTCCTTAAAAGGGAGCTGCTCTACCGACTGAGCTACAAGCGCATATATTTAGTTATCTCAAACTTTATTTAGACCTAGAAAAGAACAACTTCTCAACTCTCACCACGCCGTAGCGAAGTCTCTGACTGCTTGCCCTGTAGCAAACTTGTAATCAAGTTTTGCTTTGGGGAGCTACAAGCGCATATGTGAATTAAATACGAAATAAGTACAATATTTAATATGAATACAAATATACATGAATTT
>CAIZIN010000041.1 GCA_903933085.1 uncultured bacterium | reverse complement strand
GGATTGTTGGAGCATATCTATTTGATAAGGATAGAAGTTTTTTATATAAACTTGTTCAATCTAAAAATCTTTGGGAAAAACGCATTGCAATAATTTCCACCTTTTATTTTATCCGAGAAAATGATTTTTCAGATTCTTTGAAATTTGCTGAAATACTTTTACAAGATAAACACGACCTAATACACAAAGCTGTCGGCTGGACTCTCCGTGAGGTTGGAAAGAAAGATGAAAAGTTACTTCATGATTTCCTGAAAAAACATGCTAAAACTATGCCAAGAACAGCTCTCCGATATTCTATCGAAAGATTACCAGAAGAATTTAGGAGGTATTATATGCAGAAATAAAATTTATATTTTTTTTGGGGGGGGGTACGATTAATCGTACCCCTGCTTAAAAATAAGAAATGATTGGAGCTGTAATATCCAGATTGTTTATGTGTGTTATAATAAATTCAAATGAGTGAATTTTCTTTAATTTTAATTGTGTTTGGATTATTATCTTTGCTAGGTTTTTATTTTTCTATTTTGTATGGAAGGAAAACCAAATTATTTAGATGGAGCGAATATGTTGCTTTAATGTTTGTTCCAGTTGTATGTTCCCTTGGTTTGGCTTATTTTTTTGGAAATAAAGTCATATTACTTTTTATTAGAAGTGCAATTATTGGAATTGTATTAGAGTATGGGTTAGGTTTTGTATATCATAAGACTTTGAATAAAAGATTATGGACGTATGAAAGATTTAAGATTGGTGGTTATACAAGTTGGCTCACAATACCTATGTGGGGAGTTGCCGGAGTTATATTTTGGCTGATAAGTAAGTCTGTAGGTTTGTGATTTTTTTAATTAACATTCCTAATTCTTAAATCTTAATTCATAATTCTTTTTCATTGTGCTATCATTCTATTATGGATTACAACAAAAAAGCACTGGAATTACATAAAAAACATGGGGGAAAGATGGAATTAAAATCTAAAGTACCGCTTAAAACAAAGGCGGATTTATCTACTGCGTATACTCCAGGAGTAGCTGAAGTGTGTCGACTTATACATAAAGATCAAAAGCAGGTGAATGCTTATACTCTGAGGGGAAATACAGTGGCTGTGGTTACAGATGGCTCAGCTGTTCTTGGGTTGGGGAATATTGGCCCCTATGCGGCTATGCCAGTTATGGAAGGGAAAGCTATCCTTTTTAAAGAGTTTGCAAATGTTGATGCTTTTCCAATTTGTCTTGATACACAAGATCCTGAAAAAATAATTGAAATAGTGAAAGCTTTGGCACCAACTTTTGGTGGAATAAATTTAGAGGATATTTCAGCGCCAAATTGTTTTTATATTGAGGAGCAATTAAAAAAGCAATTAGATATTCCGGTTTTTCATGATGATCAACATGGTACTGCTATAGTTGTTTTGGCAGCTCTTATTAATGCTTTAAAAATTGTTAAAAAAGATATTAAAAAAATTAAGGTTGTAATAAATGGGGCAGGAGCTGCTGCGACAGCTGTAGCGAAACTTTTAATCAAAGCCGGTGTATCCGCAAATGAGATGATAATTGTGGATAGTAAAGGGATTTTACATCATGGCCGAGACGGCTTGAATCCTTCTAAAGCTGAGATGGCAAAGCTTACCAATAAAATAAAATTAGTTGGAGGGCTGGATATAGCGATTAAAAATACAGATGTATTTATCGGTGTTTCAACTGCAAATGTTTTGAAAAAAGAATGGGTGGAAAGTATGGCCGATGAACCAATTGTTTTTGCGATGGCAAATCCCGCTCCTGAGATTTCGTACGAAGATGCTAAAAAAACAAAAATTGCTGTTTTTGGAACAGGCCGTTCAGATTATCCAAACCAAATAAATAATGTTTTAGCCTTTCCTGGGATTTTCCGCGGAGTACTTGATGTTGGTGCAAAAAAAATTACAGAAGAAATGAAGATTGCAACAGCTTATGCAATTGCAGGATTAGTTAAAAAAACCGAACTAAAAAAAGACTATATAATCCCGAGCCCTTTTGATAGGAGAGTGGCTAAGGCAGTGGCACAGGCAATTTGTAAAACATATAATTCATAATCATTAACAAATAACTGAAAGTCAAAATCCAAATACCAACAATTCAATATTGGGTTATTTGTTATGAGTTATGTGTCAGCATACATGAACATTTCGGGCAGGTTTTGACAATAGTGACAATTAGATATTAAAGAGCAAAATACAGAAGGATTCAAACCAATTAGAAAGGAGGCCTTTATGGCCAGAAGAGATAAAAGAAGAGAACAGCGGAAAAAGAATAAACGTTATGCATTTGCTGTTTATCCGTCAGCTCCGATAGATTGGAATAGACCAGCACGTTTTGCAGTTGTTGATCGTGGTCGAGGTAGAATACAAAAATACTATTTTGACCATTTGAGCAACTATGAGATCAGAAATTTTTGGAAAATGAATATGCTTGAAAAAGCCGAATTCTTGGATAATTTTTTTGATCGTCATCATAGAATACCACGATGTCAGAAAGGAAAGACTGTCCCTGAAAATTTGTCACATGTCGAGAAAGTCGCTCATGTTGAGTACAACAGATTAATTTTTGTTGTATCTCGTTGGTCGAGTTTATTTGATATTGAAAGCGTAAAAACGGAGCACATTAGTCGTTTCTTACGGCAATTGTATCCATCACTTTTGCGAATATATATGCACCAAAGCAATTGTAAGATGAAGAGTTTGGAAGACGTCACAAGACGGAAAGATTATGAAAATGCAAGTAGGTTTCTTACGCTTCACGTTGCTAGGTGGTCAGGGCTTCGATATAAAGAAGTCAAAGCCGGAGATATTTGTTATTTTTTGGAATATTTATACCCAGTCATAAAAAAACTTGCGATTGATCATGATAATGGAAAGCTTATGCATCTACATGGTTTTGTCAAAGTTTTGAATAAGGTGTGGCTTCCAATTAATGAACCTATCTTCTTACAGTAGTCTTCAAAAGATCAGTATCACGAAAGCCTATAAAGCTTTCGTGATTTTTTATAGTAAAATAGAATTATTATGTTAAAATCAACTCTTATGGCCTACATACCAAATCAAAAAATACTAGAAAAGTACGCAGATGTTCTTGTTAATTTTGCTTTAAATAGCGGGAAGGGGATTAAGAAAGGTGATACTGTGCTTGTGCAAGTAGGCGAATCAGCACGTCCGCTTTATGTTGAACTTTTGAAAGCTATATGGCGAAAAGGTGGAAATGTGATCTCAAATTATAGCCTAGATACGTATTCTGAAAATGATAATACCTCAAAATTTTTCTATGAAAATGCTACAAAAGAGCAATTAGAATTTTTCCCTGCAAAATACCAAAAGGGTTTAGTTGAAGAAATGGACCATTCTATTTATATAATTAGTGAGACAAATAAGCATGCGCTTAAGGGTGTTGATTCTAAAAAAATGATGATGCGAGGAAAAGCATTCAAGCCTGGCCAAGAATGGCGCAGAGAAAAAGAAAATGCTGGAAAGTTTACTTGGACGCTGGCCCTATTTGGCACAGAAGCAATGGCTAAAGAAGCAAAACTAACTGAAAAAGAGTATTGGAATCAAATAATCAAAGCATGCTTTTTAGATGAAGTAGATCCAATAAAGAAATGGAAAGAAGTGTACAAGCAAATGGCTGAGGTAGAAAAGAAAATGAATAAGCTCCCTATTGATAAATTACATGTTGAAGGGCCCGATGTAGATCTTTGGATTTCTCTGGGAAAAAATAGAAAATGGGTTGGCGGAAGCGGAAGGAATGTCCCAAGTTTTGAATTATTTACTTCACCTGATTGGCGAGGAACAAATGGGACAATTAAATTTAATCAGCCTCTTTATCGATATGGAAATTTAATTGAAGGCATCGAATTAGAGTTTAAAGACGGAAAAGTGATAAAAAGTAAAGCGAAAAAAAATGAGAAAGTGTTGAAAGATATGATTGCTACAGAAAATGCAAACAAAGTAGGAGAATTTTCACTTACGGATAAAAGGTTTTCAAGAATTACTAAATTTATGGCTGAAACTCTTTTTGATGAAAATATGGGTGGACCACAAGGAAATACACATATAGCATTGGGAAGCTCATATCACGATTGTTATTTAGGAAGTCCAAGCGGAGTCACAAAAGAGGAATGGGAAGAGTTAGGTTTCAATGACTCTTCAGTTCATACTGACATAATTTCAACAACAGAAAGAACAGTTACAGCCTATTTGCACGGAGGAAAAGAAAAGGTTATTTATAAGAATGGGGAGTTTAGGGTGTAGTGTTAGGTACTAGGCTCTAGCTTTCACTTCTGTCATTCCGGCGGAGGCCGGAATCCAGTCGGCAGAATTAATTCGTAGATTCTCGCATTCGCAAGGATGACAATGTGTGTGCTGGTGATTTAAATTAATACTATAATTCATCCTCCAAAATTTTTATTTACGCATTATGCAATATACTTGTGTAAATAGTATAGTTTAGGTAAGAAAGTTGATTTGCAGTCTGTGAACGATGTGTGGGATTGTTGCATAATGCAGAAAAAGTTATTGTTTCTCTGGTATAAATAATGATATATATGTACAATACAATTATAAATGATAATAAAGAATGAGATGAATAACTTTTTAATAAATAAAAACTTAGTAGGATAAATGGAACATTTAACATTTGGTGTGATAACTCTTGCGGCGTTACTGGATAGTATTAATCCATGTGCTTTTTCGATACTATTTCTAACTATCGCTTTTCTTTTTAGTATTGGTAGGGACAGAAAGTCTGTGTTAATTACAGGTTCACTGTATATTTTAGGAATAGCAATCACATATATTTTGATTGGTGTAGGTGTCTTGCAAGTACTTTCTTTTTTCAACGTTACAAACGGTCTAGCAAGATTTGGCGCGCTGGTTATGATTGTTTTCGCTACTGTTGATATCTTAGATTTATATATTCCAAATTTCCCAATCAAACTTGCTATACCAAAATCTGCTCATCATAAAATTGCCAAATACATAAATAAGGCGTCAGTTTTTGCTGCGCTCTTTATGGGGGTGATGGTTGGAATGTTTGAATTTCCTTGTACTGGTGGACCATACATTTTTGTTCTTGGTTTATTACATGATAATGCGAGTTTCTGGTCTGGCTTTGGGTATTTAGTTTGGTACAACTTCGTTTTCGTTCTTCCTCTAATTCTTGCTTTGCTTTTTGCTACAAATAAGAAAGTTGCCGGTAAAATCGATAGTA
Organism: uncultured bacterium; assembly: GCA_903933085.1. Classification (GTDB taxonomy): domain Bacteria; phylum Patescibacteriota; class Minisyncoccia; order Phycocordibacterales; family CAIZIN01; genus CAIZIN01. Next base: position 2,522 of record CAIZIN010000041.1, on the reverse strand, counting down.
TGAGAAAGGATGGAACCAAAAAGTCCAGATTGATTATTAACATAGTGTTAATTTCCCTAGGATTACTCATGTTCTTCATCTAGGGACTAATTGAAGTATATTTGCTATACTTTTAGGGTTAAAAGTGATTTAATTTTTAACTTTACATTTTTAACTTTACATTTGAAACATGACCCAAAAAGAACCAATAAAAATGGAGGATTTAGTAGCTAGAATTAATGAGCTAAAAAAAGGTGGCCCAATTGATCTTTCAATGGAGGAAGATTTGGCTATTGCTATTATGAATTTGATTTCCCTTGAAGAGCATCTTTGCTTCACTGGGCTAAAGACAGGAAAAGATGAATATTTTGGTACTTTGGATGAAATTCGAGAAATGCGAAAGACTTTACTTGCAAAGATGATTGAAAAGAATGAAGGCGAGACTTGGTGTACATGTAAACATCTTCTTTCAGCCACCATGCGCCTCATAGAGGTGGGCACTAAGCTATTTTCAGATGGGAAGAAGGAAGAAGCTAAAGAGATGTATGGACGGGCTCACAAACTCTTTTCTATCTTTTGGGCTTTACGTTTAAAGCTGATAGATTTGAGTGAAGTGAGAGGAATAGCTGAGGAAGAAAAGCCTTGGACGCTTACAGATATCATGGATAAGATGGTGGATTGTTGCAAAGAATAGCGCTCAACAGTATTTTTTCCGACCGCTCCGTCGCCCTGCCGCTCCTCGCTTCGGTTTCGCTGAAAACTTTTTGGCTACAAAAAGACCATGCTTTTCAGCTCCAAATGCTCGGAAAAAATACAGTTTCGCTCCTGCAGCTAAATGCGGATGCAAATTTAAGCATTTGTAAATTAATTTAAAATTTGAAATTTAAGATTTAAAATTCTACACATATGAAACAAACACTTACTTGGGTAATAATAACGTTGGTGATCGTGGGAGGGTTTTTTTGGTATGCGTTAAATAATAAGGTTCCACAAGGTGGAGTTGTTGATACTGGTCCAAGTAAGTACGATGGCTTTGCTCAGTGTTTAGCTGAGAAAAAAGTTACAATGTATGGAGCTATTTGGTGCTCACATTGTCAGGATCAGAAAAAAGAATTTGGAAGTGCGTTTAAATATGTAAATTATGTTGAGTGTCCAGAAAACACAAAAATCTGTACAGAAAAGGGGATTGAGGGTTTCCCAACATGGATGAAAGAGGATGGAACAAAACTTGAAGGTAAGCAAAGTTTTGAAAAGTTGGCGGAGTTGAGTGGATGTGAGCTACCGCAGTAGCGGCAGAATTAAGATTTAAGAATTAGTAATTAAGAATAAATGCAGATAAATATGAATAAAAAAATTAATGTATTAAATGATGCAATATTCATTCCAGGAGCGGAATTTTTATTTATTCCTCTTGCCGCTGTTGTGTTTATGTTTATTCAAAATTTATATATTCTTAGTCTTTCATTGATTATTGTCGCAATACTTTTTATTTATAAGATTAGGCAAGAAATAAAAAAAGGTACACAGAGGTGGATTATTATTTTAGGTGTAGTGCTGTCTTTAATTGTTTACGGATTTTTCTCGATTGTAATGTATAAGTTCGGTCTATTTTTTAGAGGACAGGTGATGATTTAGAAAGAATAACAAACAACATAAAGGCGGTTTTCGCTTCGTGAAAACCGCCTTTTGCCTTGCATTTCTGGGGGGGGGGTAATATAATTAGTTAATTAGAAATTTAAAATATTAAATATTATGTCAGAAGGAGCACCAAAGGATGTTACAAAAACAGGAGAGGAACCAACAAAGATAATTGAGATAAATGGTCAAAAATTGGAAATGGGACCAGACTTAGGTGAAATGCAGTGGACTGAAATATCTGGGAATTTAGATCGATTAAATCTTGGATTAAAATCAAATGAAAAAAGATTTAGATTACCTACTGCAGAGGAGTTTAGAGAACTCGGTAAGCCTATTTTGGTAATTCAGAAAGAAGAACAATTAACAAGTTACGGAAAGGAAGATAAAATTAAGGAATATATTGAGAGTGTTGGTCTTTCTGTAGATAAATTTTACTGGTCAAGCACAGAAGGCACTGACAAGGAATTGGTTTATGTAGAACATTTTAATGATAGATATGATGGATCATGGAGCTTTAATGCAAAATATGTCGCAGACAGAATTTTTAAGGGTACCGATAGTAGTAGAAAGAACACCGTGCAATGTGTTCGAGAAGTTTAGTTTCAGATAAATAAAAAAAATATGGTTTTCGTCTTTACGAAAACCGTATTTTTTCTATCCCCAGGAAACCCCGCCCGGTTTACGGACTGGATTTAAACACTGGAGAGCGGGGATGAATGGGGTATTCCTTTTGTGTAGCACGATGAAAAGGAAACCTCGGGCGGAGCGAAGTGAAGTCCGGGGAGGACGTCATTGTTATCATCCTGTCGCATTAGTCATTTCATAAATTACAAGCTTCAAGCTGGTAGTTTATTTTTAAAATACTTGTGTTAAAATTGTATTCAATGGTTTATTAATAATAATAG